>JAPLGX010000271.1 GCA_026389925.1 Chloroflexota bacterium | reverse complement strand
GCCAGGCGGGCCTTCTCGCCCATCGGCAAGGGCAGCACCTCAATCGAACCGGCCAAGACCTGCCCACGCACCTGGCGGCCGGATTCATAAGCCAGCGTGTAGCGCATGGCCGTCTCGCCTTGCCGCCCTCGGCCCGCCGGTGCGACGACGGTTCCCAGGCTCGGGAAGCTGGATGAGCTGAGCACCTGCACAACGGCCAACGGGTTCACCCGCGCCGCTGCGCCGAGCAGCGGGAGCAAGCCGTGCGCGTCGAGTACAAGCGTGGTGATACCAGCCGGTTCGAGCCCGTCCAGAAGCATCAGCGCCGCCTGGCCGGGGCGCGGCGCACAGGCCAGCACCGAGCCCGCGCCGAGGATCGGTTCGAGCAACGGCAAGAGAGCCGGCCACGGGCGCGCGCGCCGCAAATGCCAGGAGGGAGCCGCCGCTTGCACGGCCACGCGCAGCAGTTGGCGCGCCACCGCCTGCTCAATCCACAGATCTTCGACCGTGGCGGGAACCGTGCGCGGGTAGAGCGATTTGTTGTAGAGGTAATCGCGCACGTGGCCGTCGGAGAGTTCCACCGGCAGCCAGCGCACGATCTCCTCCAGCGCGCAATGCTCGAGCAGGCCCACCGTCTCGCGCCCGAGGTTGAGGTCTGGGCGCACCGAGAGATCCATCGTCGGCCCGAAGCTCGCGGCCAAGATGGTCGAGCCGGCGCCAATCGAAGCCGCCAAGACTCCTTTGCTGCCCTCGTAGGCCTGACCCAGGAAGCGCACAATGGTGCCGATGCCCAGCGCGCCGGGTGTCAGCGCGCCGGCTGTCCACGAGAGCGGCTCGTCGAGGCCGCTGATCTTGCTGCGCAGTAATTCGACCACCCGGTGATTGAGTTCGGTGCGCGCGCCGTCTATCGACTCAATTTCCAGGCTGGGTCGGACATTCGGGCCGACGTATACCGCCCCCACGTCCTTCAGCAACTCGCGCACTCGATCGGCCACCTCGCCGTTGCCCACAAAAAGAATCTGCGGGCGGGCATCGACCGAAAACAGGTGCACGCTCAGCCCCACCACCTCGAGTGTCTGCAGCAGGGCCTGCGAGGCGCCGCCTTCCGTGCCGCCAGCAATCACGATCAAGTCGGGCCGGGCGCGGATGAGCACATCCAGCAGCGATTCTTCACTCTGGCCGTCGCCCAGGCTCATTTCAGCCACGACCCGCACCGGCGCCGAGCGCGCCAGGTTGCGCACGCTGCGCAGCGAGTATTCGGGCAGCAGGCCGACCAGCGCCGTGCGCACGTTGGCGGTGAGCGAGAAGGAGAGTACCGCCACATCCACACCGTTGCCGTCCAGGCGCGAGGGCAGAATCAGCGATCCCTTGTCGTCGAGCAAGCTGCGCCCGACGATCGTGCCGAGAGTCTCCACCGCGTGGTGGATACCTTCGCTCACATCGAGATACGGAAACTCGGCTGTGGTCGGCGCGGTGGTGACGCCCAGCAAGCGGTACTGGCTCTCGACCACGTCGAACAAGGCCACCCGGGTAGAAACGGTGCCGACATCGACCGCCAGCAGCGACTCGGGTTCTTGTTTGATGGGCGCGGTGGCTGTGCGCTCGCTCATGGCAGGAGGCGCCCGAGGATCTGCTGCAGAAAGACCACGCGGTCGATGAGCGCCGTCAGGCTGGCGGCCAGGGCTCCGGCGTACAGCGCGCCGAAGGCCACCGCCAGGAATATCTCACCTACACGCGCGAGCGGCGCCACCCACAGCGGGCGGGCTGGCGCCTCGCCGGCGCGCGGCCGCGCGCCGAAATGGAAGTAGGCCAGCGTCGTCACGGTGCCCACCAGAATGATCAGGTTGCTCAGCGCGCCCTCGAGATCGAGGAACACCCCGCCGGACGACTGGCGCACCGGTGAAAGCGAAACGGCCGTGGCCGCGACTTGCGGGATGAGCGTCCCGGTGAGTGCGCCGCCGACCGCCACCGCGGCCGCAAGCCCCACCAGGAATGCCATCGGCACGGAGCTGAGCACCGACAGGCGCGGGGTCGAGCGCCCAATCATGAGCAGGACCAGGATGAGCGGGATCCACAAGGCTGGATCGAGCCATGCGGTCAGGTTGAGCATGCGACCGAAAAGCTGCGGCCACAAGACGCTTTGCCAGGCGACGGCGGCCAGATAGCCAGCCGTCACGCCGATGAGCAAGTGCGCGGCGATGCGGAACAGGACGTTGTCGCCCAGGACATAGGAAAGAATGGCCACGGTGAGGAAGAAGCCGAGGGCGGCCGCCGCAACATCACTCATGGCTGGTCCTGCGCATCGAGATCGCGCCGCGGCGGATGACGGAGGCCAGCCCGCCGACGAGCAGGATCAGCACCGCCGTCAGAACCGCCATGCCGAATGCATCCCACATCGAGTCCGCCACGCCCAGCCGCCCGCAGCGGCCGCTGGCCGGGTCGAGGGCATTCAGGCACTCATAGGCCTCGGCCCCGGCCAGGCCGACGAGCATTCCCTGCACCGACGGAAACGCACTCTCGTAGTAGGGTCGCGCCAGCGGCTCAGCCGCGGCGCTGACGATCGCCACCAACGGCACGCTGGGGACGGCCGTGTGCACCTGTTCAATCCAGGTCTGCAGCACCGCCGGGTCGGAGGCCACCACCAGGATGGCCGAGAAATTCGACGAAGCGTGCAGCGCATCGACCATCGCCGCATCCCAGCCTTCGGGCAGAGACTGTCCGTACACCGCCTGCCACGGATTGGCGGCGAATGCACGCAAGCCGATCGGACCCGCGGGAAGATATCCAAGCGGCAGGTAATTGACCCCGCTTTGGTACTGCGGATGGGCGGCGCGCGTACGCGCGATAAGTCGCTCGGCGAGCGCGGCGCCCACCGGGCGAGTGGACACTGAGGCAATCGGGGCGCCGACGGTCATGACATGGTCCAAGACGGCCAGCGCCGCCGCCTCGAGCTCGGCCGAAGCGGCCGCGTCGTAGTCCACGGCCAGCAGGAGCGGACGATCGCGAGGCAGGGAGTTAATGATGTTGGCGGTCTGCAGAGTCTCGACCGCAATCACCGACGGACGGGCGAAGACCGATGTCCCGGTGGCCCCAGGGACAATCATGGCCGCGACAAGGATCAACAAGACGGCCAACCCGCCCCACGGCCGGGCCTGGGCCCGGCGGCGAGCGCGCGGCACGGCGCGCGATTCGGGCGTGGAGACGATGCGCTGCAGCAGTTCGGCGTGCGCGGCGTGGGCCGGTTGGATATCGAGCAAGCTGGGCAGCACCGGAGGATGGCGCCCTACTTCGGCTTCCACTTTGGGCGGCAAGACGCCGCGCAGTCCCGCGAGCGGCCCTGCGGACTCGACTCGCTCTTCAGCCTCACCCGCCTCTCCCTTGGGCGCCAAGGGTCCTTCCACAGGGCGCATGGCGCGCAACCAGGGTGGCAAGACGGCCTGCTCCAGACTCTCTCCGGGCGCTTCCACAGGCGGCGGTGTGGGCGAGGAGCCTGCGGTCAGCCATTCGGGCAGAACGCCGGGCGCCAGTAATTCCTCGAGCGAAGGTGTCTCGATGGGCGCCGCGGGTGGACCCGCGAGGCCAGGCACGTCCACGGGCGCGGCCGCCTCCTCGCGAGCGGCAGTCAGCCAATCGGGAATCTCCTTCTCGGCGTAGGCGCCGCGCAGTTCTTCATCTTCGCTCGCGAATGCAGCAGGGGCCGCTGGTGCGGCGGGAGGTACGGCCTCTGCGGGGGCCGGCGCGGGCGCAGGCGGCTGCACGTCGCGCAACCAGTCCGGCACACTGCCCTCGCCGCCCGCCGGCGGAACTGGGGCTGCGGTCGGACCCGTCGCCAGATCTTCATGCGGAGCGTGCATCCAGTCCGGAGGCAAACCCTCGCCCGTGGTCTGGGGTGCGGGGAAGGAAGGCGCGGGGGCAGCACCCGGCGTGCCCTCTACTGCCCGCCGTACACGCAGGCGCTTAAGCCACTCGGGTTCGTCTTCTTCAGAGGCAGGTTCCGCAGGGGGCGTTGCGGCCGGCGGCACTTCCTCAGCGGATGGGGGGAATGCGGACACAGGGCCGGAGGGCTCAGCCGGTTTTCCACGGCCGAATACATCCTCGGCCGGTAAGGCGGCGCTGGATGGCGCGGGGCTCTTTTCGTCGGCGCGAGTGCGGATGCGTGAGAGCCAATCGCTGGCCTCTTCATCGGAGGGAGCCTCGGGCTCGCCGGAAAGCTCGCGCGTACCGCCTGGCGTCGGGCCTCCCTGGTCTCTCAAACGCGAAAGCCAATCGGGGACCGCCTCGCCGCCGGCGGCCGATGGTTCGGCCGCGCCCGGAGGTACGGCGCCCAGGCCCACCGGCTTGAGGCGCGCCTGGCAATAGAGACAGGTCTCGGCCTCTTCCGCATTGGGCTTGCCGCACATCGGGCAGCGAACGTCAGCCATGCCTCTCCAGATCCAGTCTCACGCCTCGGCGGCGGCCATCACCGCTCGTAGGGTTGGTCGAACCCAAGCAGGACTCTCAGGCCCGTGGCCGTTGCACCGAGAGCGACGCCCAGGATGATGCCGCGCGCGCCAGCCACGGCCGGCACTTGAGCGATCCAGTTGCGCAATCCCTCCAGGAATGGCAGCGAGATGAACGGCAGAGGCGCCGTTCCAAGCAAGACCAAGATGGCGGTCAGAAAAAACACAAGCGTCCCGAGCGCCTGCCGCCGAAAGAGGAGACGCACGCCGGCCAGCAGCAACACCACGGCCAGCAATGCCATCAGGCCAATCTCCAGCGGCCGTTGTATCTCTGAGACGACCCACACCGAGTACGGGTGAGCCGGCCCGAACAAGACCACCACCGCGAAAACGCTGAACAACGAGATGACCATGAAGATGCTGTACAGATGGCCGGGTCGTTGCTCGCGGATCTTGCGCAGGTGAACCTGCAGCAGGTTGCCCACACCCAGCAGCAACGCGACCGTGCCGATGATCATGCCGCTGCGCAGCATGACATCGCGTACGGAGGCAAAGAATGCACCGGGGAGGAAGTACCCCAGCAGCATGACAGCGCCGGTCAGTATGGCGACGATGACCGAAGCCTTGATCCTCACAGCAACCCCAATGTGCGCACGACGGCCAGGGCCACGATGGCGGCGATGACCAGCCAGCGCAGGATGTCTTGCGCCTGCAGGCTGGCGGCGTGTGCGCGATTCACGTGCAGGTAGGCTCCGGAGGCAAACAGCTCCTCGCCGATGAGCGGATGATCGGCGGTGACGTAGAGGGCGGTCTGACCCTGGACGTCGAGCGTGCCGCCGATGACGGTGCCGCGGCGCGCTCCAGATTCGGCGATCAGGGCGGCTTCGGGGCCGACGGCTCCCAGGACGATGGTGGCCGTGACGTCTTCATCGGGCGCAGTGTGCATGGCGCCGGCGGCGTAGCCTTGAGCTCCGACGCCGGTGACCCGCCCCAGCAAGGGATCGTAGCGGTCTTCAGCGCGCTGCTGGCGGAAGGCAACCCGCAACACGTCTTGGGCGAGCAGCGCCACCGCGCCATCGCCCGAGGTGGCCAGGGGCGGTTTGTCGGAGACCGACCCGGCCGTGGCAATTTGCGAGAGGGTCGAGAGGCCAATGAGTGATGCAGCGGAATCGTTGGAGGTCAGCGAGCCTGAGCCAAGCACCACATGCAAGCGCGTGCCGGCCTCGACCGAGCGGCCCAGGTCGACCGCCAGTGCATCGAATGGCGGCATATGGCGAAAGGTCGGCCACGTCGTACGGCGCGCCAGGCTGAAGGCCAAGATCAGCCCGGCCATCAGCCCGGCCACACCCAGGGCGACCCACCCGATCAGCGCATCCACCTGGCGAAGCCTCCCTGCCTACCTCAGGACGTGGGTCCGACCGGTCGGCTGGCAGAGGGCACCTCGCCCGCTGCGCCTCGCTCCTCATCCAGCCAGGCCAGCCAGCGAGTCAGGACGCCATCACTGACCCATGCCGAAAGCAACGGTTCGGAAAAGTGCAGGAACTGCGCCGCGAAGAAGCGCAAGCCCGGTTCGTCGTTCAGGAGTTGGACCAGGAGTGGGGGATCGGCCGAGCCTGCCGGCGCGACCTTCGGCGTCGTGCCCAGGCGCGGTTCAGACGGTCGTCCTCCTGGCAGATGCATGAGCTGCATTTTCCCCCGTCCTCGTCGGCCGCGTTCGAGTATAGCACAGGACTTTAGGGCATGCGCCTGGCCCGAGCCGCATCGCTGCGGGCTCCGTTCACAAGCGCAGGCCCCATACCTCGCGCACTTCCTCCCCCCAGCGTGCGTGCGCCGGAACATCGGCGCGCCGCATGTCGTCCGCCCAGGTATGCATCTGGCTGCGGCCGAGGCGAGCCGCACAATCTCCAAGCGCGGCCCACATGCGCGGCGAGAGGCGGCCGTCGGGAGTCCATACATAGGCCGTGACCACGCCCGCCACGAACGGCTTGTCCTCGAGAACCACGCGCGCCCGCTCGCGGCCCGATCGCAGCGCGAGATCGGCGACCATGAGGATCCCCGGCGAGCGAGCGTCACGCGGCGGGCGCTCGCCCGGGTCGAGACGATCCCACATTTGCGCGGCCGAGCCGATGCGCCCAAGCGCCATTCCCCACCCGGCAGGCAGGGGCGCCGGCGCGAGCTCACTTGAATCGCGCTCATACAGGCTGTTGCGCAGGTTGGCGCGAACGGTCAACGCGCGCCAGCGCTGCCAACAGGCCAAGCCGAAGCGTGAGTAGAAGCCCGGCGCGGAAGCGCTGCTGAGGCTCAACGACTCGCAGCTTCGTGCGCGCGCCATCTCCATGAGCGACCACATCAGCGCGCTGCCGAGCCCGCGCCCGGCATAGTCGCGGCGGGTGTAGAGCACGGCCAAGTTGAGGTGCTTGCCGAATGGAGGCGGCTCATCGCCAAAGTAAGCTTCGGCCTCAGCGCACACGGTCCCCTCCCGTTCGGCCACCAGGGCCACGCGCGAGGGACCTTGCATGTGCGCGAGGTGCCGCCGGCACAGCGCCTCATCCATCCACGGGCCGCCGTTCATCCAGCGCTCGAAGGCGGTCAGCTTCTCGTAGTGGGACCAGGTGGGCTGGCCGTGTGCATCCCACCCTTTCCAGGCGATCACATCCGAACGATGGACGAGGCTGACCGCAGCGGCGTCGTCAGGGCGCGCCGGGCGGACGACACAATCGCCGGGGTGAGTCTCGCTCATCGCGCGCACGCCAGGCAGCCCGCCGGTGTGCCGCCCAATTGACTGTGTCAACACTGGGCGCGTGAGAATCCTGTCGGGTAAGGCCTGCGCGTGTACAACGTGCGACCCACAATGAGGCAGGAAGGCGGGCCAACGTGCGCGCGCGCCGGAAATTCCCATATTTCGGATACAAATAGAATGACAGCCTTCTCGCATTTTCATGCCTATCGTCACTCGCCGCTTCGCGCGCCCGGCAATACAAATACTAGGGTATAGAATAGGCTGTGTGCGCTATCGCCGCACTCCACGTTGTGCACCTCCGACAGCCTTGCGCCTCCTCAGCCAACATCAGACGGCACAGCGCGGCACGCGCGAGAAGATGCGGGCACCGCTCTGCCTGCCGCGACACCTGGGAGAAAGGTCCATGAAGCCAACCATTGTCACGATCGATGCCAACGAAGCCACGGCCTACGTCGCTCATAAGTTGAGCGAGGTGATCGCCATTTATCCTATCACGCCCTCCTCGCCGATGGGCGAGTTCGCCGATGAATGGTCGGCGGCCGGGCGCAACAACTTGTGGGGCACGGTGCCTCTGGTGGTCGAGATGCAGTCGGAGGGCGGCGCAGCGGGCGCGGTGCATGGCGCGCTGCAGGCCGGCGCGCTGAGCACGACCTTCACCGCCTCGCAGGGCCTGCTGCTGATGATCCCCAACATGTACAAGATTGCGGGCGAGCTAACGTCGACCGTTTTCCATGTGTCGGCGCGCGCTCTGGCCGCGCAGGCGCTGTCGATCTACGGCGACCAATCGGACGTGATGGCCACCCGCGCCACCGGCTTCGCCCTCCTGGCCTCCAACTCGGTGCAGGAGGCGCAAGACATGGCGGCCATCGCGCATTCGGCCACCCTGCGCGCGCGCGTGCCGTTCGTCCACTTCTTCGACGGCTTCCGCACCTCGCACGAGGTGAACAAGATCGAGCAAATGTCGGAGGAGCAGATACGCGGCATGATCGACGATGAGCTCATCGCGGCTCACCGCGCGCGCGCTCTCTCGCCCGATCGGCCGGTGCTGCGCGGCACGGCACAGAACCCGGATGTGTACTTCCAGGGGCGCGAAGCGGTCAACCCCTTCTACCTGGCCTGCCCGGGCATCGTGCAGCAGGCGATGGACCGCTTCGCCTCGCTCACCGGGCGCGCTTACCATCTCTTTGACTACGTCGGTGCGCCGGATGCGGAACAGGTGATCGTCATCATGGGTTCGGGCGCCGAGACGGCGGCCGAGACAGCCCTCTACCTCAACGCCCACGGCGAGAAAGTCGGTGTGCTCAAGGCGCGCTTGTTCCGACCGTTCTCGGTGGAGCACTTCCTGCCCGCGCTGCCGGCCACGGTGAAGATCATCGCCGCGCTCGACCGCACCAAGGAACCCGGGGCGGCGGGCGAGCCGCTGTATCAGGATGTGGTCACCGCGCTGGCCGAGGTGCAGACGGGGCCTAAGCCGCGCTTTGCCAAGACCCCGCGCGTGATCGGCGGGCGCTACGGCCTGTCGTCGAAAGAGTTCACGCCGGCCATGGTCAAAGGGGTGTTCGATGAGATGCGCGCCCCCGAACCGCGCGGCCACTTCACGGTGGGCATCATCGACGACGTGACCCACACCAGCGTGGCGGTCGATCCGGCCTTCTCGATCGAAGCGCCCGAGACCGTGCGCTGCGTCTTTTGGGGGCTGGGCTCCGACGGCACGGTGGGCGCCAACAAGAACTCGATCAAGATCATCGGTGAAGAGACCGACAATTACGCCCAGGGCTACTTCTTCTACGACTCGAAGAAATCGGGCACCTACACCATCTCGCACCTGCGCTTCGGGCCCAAGCCCATCCGCGCGCCTTATCTCATCAGCCACGCCAACTTCGTGGCCTGCCACCAGTTCTCGCTGCTCGAGCGCTACGACGTGCTGCAATACGCCGTGCCGGGCGGGGTGTTCCTGCTCAACAGCCCGTACGGGACGGACGACGTGTGGGAGCATTTGCCGCGCGAGACCCAGCAGCAGATTCTCGACAAGAAGCTGCGCTTCTACGTCATCGACGGCTACAAGGTGGCGCAGGAGACCGGGATGGGCGGGCGCATCAACACCATCATGCAGACCTGCTTCTTCGCCATCAGCAACGTGCTGCCGCGCGAGCAGGCCATCACCGATATCAAGAAGAGCATCCAGAAGACTTACGGCAAGCGCGGCGACGCGGTCGTGCAGCAAAACTACCGCGCCGTGGATCAAACCTTGGCCAACCTGCACGAGGTGAAGCTGGAGGCCAAGCGCGTGACGGCCGACGCCAAGCCGCGCCGCCAGCCCGTCCCCGAGGCCGCGCCGCAGTTCGTGCGCGAGGTGTTGGGTCCGATCATCGCCGCTCAGGGCGACAGCGTGCCGGTGAGCAAGATGCCGGTGGACGGGACCTTCCCGACCGCGACCACCCGCTGGGAGAAGCGCAACATCGCGCTCGAGATCCCCGTGTGGGAACCCGACCTGTGCATCCAATGCGGCAAATGTGCCTTTGTCTGCCCGCACGCGGTCATCCGCCACAAAGTTTATGACCCGGCGCTCCTCGCGAGCGCGCCGCCGACGTTCAAGAGCCTGGACGCCAAGTTCAGGGAATTCCCGGGAACCAAATACACGGTGCAGATCGCGCCCGAGGACTGCACCGGCTGCGCGTTGTGCGTGGAAGCCTGCCCGGCCAAAGACAAGCGCCAGGTGGGCCGCAAAGCACTCAACATGGCGCCTCAGCCGCCGCTGCGCGAGCCCGAGAGCCACAATTGGGAATTCTTCTTCGGCCTGCCGGAGGTCGATCGCGGGCAAGTCAACCCGGGCACGATCAAGAACTCGCAGTTGTTCGAGCCGCTGTTTGAGTTTTCGGGTGCGTGCGCAGGCTGCGGCGAGACGCCCTACGTCAAGCTGGTCTCGCAGCTCTTCGGCGACCGCGTCCTGGTGGCCAATGCCACCGGCTGCTCCTCGATCTACGGCGGCAACCTGCCCACCACCCCCTGGAGCGCCAATGGCGAAGGCCGAGGCCCCGCCTGGAGCAACTCCCTGTTCGAAGACAACGCCG
>JAPLGX010000207.1 GCA_026389925.1 Chloroflexota bacterium | reverse complement strand
AGTGCAGGAGCAGGTTGGCGATGTCCCCCTTGGGGTCAATCATCAGCGCCGGGATGCCTGCCAGCGCTGCCTCTTCCAATAGATCCACGCACAGGCCGGTCTTGCCCGAGCCGGTCATGCCCACGACCAGCGCGTGGGGCGTCAGGTCATCGGGATCATAGTTGACCTGCTCTTCGAGCAGCTTGGCCTTCGCGAGATCGTACGTGCGACCAAGATAGAAGCTAGATGTGGCCATGCACTTGCCCTCCCGAGTCCTGGGTCGAGGCTGCGCGATGCACGCATGAGGCCGCACGCGGCCGGCATGGCGAAAGCGCTGGGATTGATTGAAGGAGTGAGGGAATTATAGCATCCGGCATTGGCCCGGCCGAATGCGTCGTTCCGCTCAAATCGCTAGAGCGGCAAGCGGGACATCACAAATCCGGGCGCATGTGGCGGGGCGGGGTGCAGACTCAGATCTGGCTGCCGCGCGAGGCCTTCTCGGCATCGCAGGTGTGGTTCATGCGGTGCTCGGCGGCATGGCGGGCAAAAGCTTCCACCGTCAGGAGTTCGCCTTCGGCGGTGCGACCCTGGCGATCCAGTGCCGCGTCGGGGGGGGCCTCAACGAAGCGGACCCATGCCCGATGCGCATTCTCGATTTCCGAGAGCAGATCGGCTGTGCCCGCGGCCGCACGCTTTTCGACGGCGCGCGGGTTCGCCGCGTACCATGCGCTGCGCCTGGCCCAGCATGCCGCGTTCGGCATCGGCCAGGTGGGCCAAAAGCTCGGGCACGGTCCAGCCCGGCTGGCCGGGGTAGACGAGGACTGCGCCCGCCTGTTCGGCCAGACGCACGAGGTGTGGCCACGACTGAGCGTGAGCCTCACGCAGGAATAGGCTCAGCGCAGTCGCGCGGGAGGTGCCACTCTCCTTCACGCCGGCGCCGCGTGTGGTGTGGCCCTGCGCTTCAGGGCCGCGGCCCGCCACAGCCCGCCGCATGTCACGCACGTGCACCATAGTGTGACGATAGGCCAGGCGCAGCGTCTCACCCACCGTCGTGCCGCCCAACCACGGGTGCCAGCAACGCCGGGTCAGATCGTCGCGCGTGAGTTGGGCCACCCGCACGGTGAGCGCCGCACAGTCTTCCTCAAACTGAGCGATGAGCTGCGCCGCGGGCAGGCGTGCCAGGCGGGCCACCTCGGCCGCGTTGAATGCGTCCAGGTCCATCGTGCGATCCAGGCCGGGCCCGCCGGCCAGGACCGATACCAGCGTGTGCAGCACCGTGGCTTGGGCCTAGGTCAGATGCGCCAGAATCTCGCGCGCCTGCCAGGGCGGCGACTCGCTGTAGATGACCTGCGCCAGGTCGGTTTCATTGAGCGCGCGCATGAAGCCAGCCGCCTTGCGGCCTTCCGCCTCAATGCGCGAGGCCAGATGCGGCGCGGACTCATGCATGTGCAGCCTCCCGCCCTACACCAGGTGTGCGCCCCCGTCCACGGTGAGGATCGTTCCGGTGACGAACTCGGCCTGCACCAGGTAGAGAACAGCCTGGGCGATGTCCTCCGGCGCGCCTTCGCGCTTGAGCGGCATGCGCCGCGTGACCGCCTCCCACCTTTCCGGTGCCAGGTCGGGCGGCTTGGCCACCGGGCCGGGGGCCACTGCGTTGACGCGGATGCGCGGAGCCAGAGCCCGGGCCAGCACCTGGGTCAACATGACCACGCCGGCCTTGCTGACCGAATGCACCGGGTAGCGCGCCCAGGGTTGCAGCCCGGCCACGTCGCCGATGTTGATGATCACCCCGCCACGGGCCATGAGCTTAGCCGCCTGCTGCGCGCAGAAGAACGGCGCGCGCAAGTTGAGGTCGAGCGTGCGGTCCCAATCGGCGGAGGTGACTTGCTCCACCGGCTGGGCTTCCATGATGGCGGCCGAGTTGACCAGCACCTGCAGTGCGGGGAAGGTGCGGCGCACCTCTTCGAACATCGCCTCAATCTCTTCCACGCGTGAGAGGTCCGCGCGCACGCGCAGCACGCGCCGGCCGAGGGCTTGCACTTCGGCCTGCGTGGCTTGGGCCTGGGCCTCGGCGCGGTGATAGTGCAGCACCACGTCCGCGCCGGCGCGCGCCAGCGCCAGCAGAATGGCGCGCCCCACTCGGTGCGCGCCGCCGGTCACGAGTGCCGTTGTGCCCTCAAGCTCCATGGAGTCCTCTCACGCTTACATCACCGCCGAGATCGCCGAGAATTCTCAATGACCCTGACCGCATCGCGTGTCCTGTTCAGCCAATGCGCCACGCACTCGTCTCAAGCGGGATCACCCAATTGTGTCACTTCTCCGGCATAGGATGCCGATGATCGACAAAGGAGGTCTTGGCGCTCTCCCTGGCCCAGCCCGCCCGGGCAGGCCGCGCTCTCGGCGGTAATAGGCTCACCAGCGCATCACGCGCGCAGGAAATTGGAGACGAAGAACCACAAGTTGGCCGGGCGTTCGGCCAGGCGGCGCATGAAGTACGGATACCACTCGCGGCCATAGGGCACGTACACGCGCACCCCATAGCCCTGCGCCGCCAGCTCCTCTTGCAGGTCGCGGCGGATGCCATGCAGCATCTGGAACTCGTAAAACGACTTGGGGATGTGCCGCGCCTCGGCATAAGCCAGCAGCGCACGCACCAGCTTCTCATCGTGTGTGGCCAGCCCAGGGATGGGCGGCGTAATCCCTCGCGGGTCGGCCGGCAGCTTCGCCGCGGCGGCCGCATCCAGCATCATCGTGCCCAGCTTGAAGAAGGAGGCGTCAACGTCGCGCTTGGCCGGGTAGGCGACACTTGCCGGCTCCTGGTAAGCGCCCTTGCACAAGCGGAAACGTGTGTTGGATTTAAGCAGCCGCGCCACGTCCTGCTCGGAGCGGTACAGGTACGCCTGGATGACCACGCCGGTGTTGTCGAAGGCCGCGCTGCGCATGCGCTGGTAGATCTCGAGGGTGCGGTCCACGCTGGGCGAGTCTTCCATGTCGATACGGATGAAGAGACCCAGCGACCGTGCGCGCTCGAGCACCTTGCGCAGGTTGGCCGCACACAAATCGAGCGAGAGGTTGAGCCCAAGCTGGGAAAGCTTGAGCGAGGCATTCGAGCGGACCTTCGCCTCCGCGATGCGGTCCAGGATATCCAGGTAGGCCTCGGCCGCGCGCACAGCCTCGTCGCTGTCGGTCACGCTCTCCCCCAGATGGTCGACCGTGGCGACGATGCCCCGCGCGTTGAGGTCCGTGATGGCGCGGATGGCATCCTCCGGCAGCTCGCCAGCCACGAAGCGGCCCGCCACGCGCTTGGCCACCCAAAAGCTGGCAATCTGGCGTTTGGCCCAGGACGACTTGGAAAGGTTCAGCAGGAGCGAGCGGAGCATGACGCCTCCTCCGTGCACATCCGCCGCCGCGGCCCAGGCGGGCCGCCGGCTGCGGATTCCCGAGAGGCCGCGCATGAAGCCGCACGGCTTCTCCCCTCACCGCCCGATCGGTTGTGACCTTCCTCTCCCGCTGCGGTTCCCCGCTGCGGCTTCTCTACTCCGTGACGATCACCCGCGTCCCCGTGGCATGCGGCGAAAAAGGCATGAGCGGGAAGGCGGGCGCGGTCCAACGATAGATCCAGCGCGCTTCGGCCGGGCGCATGTTGATGCAGCCCACGCTGCGCCGCCGGCCGAAATCGTTGTGCCAGTAGACTCCGTGGAAAGCGATGCCGCTGTAGGTGAAGTAGCTTACCCAGGGCACGCCCGGCTGTTCGTTGGCGAAGAGGTCGGCCGTGAGCCGCGCGTCGCCCATGTGGCGCGAGGGAACCTTCTGGTTGACATGGAATTCGCCGATGGGCGTGAAGCTGTGCCCCTGCCCGGGCTGCGGATCGCTGCGCAGCCGCCCGCCCGAAATGCGTGTGGTAAAGACGGCCCGCTCGTACTCAAACGCGGTGAGTTCCTGGCTCGCCAGGTCCACCTCGACGCGCTTGGCTTCGAGCGGAACCTCCGGGGCGATGGGACTGAGATCCTCGGCCCGAATTGGACGCAGGTGCTCGGCCCGAACGTAATAGCGAGTGTCTAACCGGTCATCCAGCAGCGCATACCATGCGCTGCCGCTGGAATCCTCCACCGCAGCGACCGCCCAGAAGGCGGCCTCGTAGTACAGCCGGTAGAGCGGCTCGGCCTCCGCCGAGGGTTTCACGCGCGTCTGAGTGAAGGGCACCGTCACTTCCACCAGCAGTCCCTCGCTCGGGATGGTGCCAGCCACCTCGTTCATTTCGCTGCGCACCGGCTGCATGTCGCCGGCATGGACAAACCCCTGCTTGATGCGGAACCAGTAAGGGTTGCCTCGCGGACCGGTGGCGCTCCAGGTCTCTTCTTCCACGGCGACGATGGCGTCGCGCGTCAGCCCCGCCAGCTGCGGCGCGGCCTCATCCGGGCGGGCGCGCACGGCGACGGTGCGAGCCGTCACCCGGGCGAGCATCGCCTCCGAGGCAAGAGCCTCGGGGGGCGGCGGCGCGAAAGCTGCGGCGCCCAGGGAGAGTCCGGTGAGTTGCAGAAAGCTTCGGCGCGATATCGCAGACATCGTCGCTCGGTCCAAGCCGGTGTGCGGCTCACCCGTGCGAGCGAGGCACCGGGAACGAGGCGGGCATCATTCTCCCGGCGGCGGAACGGGCAGGTCTTGCACGCGTGTTTTCACCCAGCGATCCCCCTCTTCAATCAGCATCACCGGGATATCGTCGCGAATGGGGTACTTCCGTCCGCAATCCGGCTCCTGGCAAACCAGCCAGGTGTCCTTGACCAAGGTGAGCAACCCCTCTTTGGTCTGGACGCACGAGGGGCAACGCAGGATTTCGAGCAAGTCGGGAGCGATCATGGCTCCTCCTGGTGGGTTGTGATGGGTGGCGCGGCGCAGGTCGTCGGGGGCCTAGGGCGGGCAAGGCGAGCCATCGCCGACCGGCGTGCTCGGGCTGTACTGGCACATAGCCGCCCAGGCGACATAGTGTGTGTTGATATTCTCGCTGTTGATGATCTGTCCGCCGCGCGTGACAGTGCGCGTGACGTAGGCGTCGGCCCCTTCGACCGCCCAATCCACCTGCTTCCATTCGTCGGGCGCGAGCTCGGCGTTCTCCACCCAGCGCGGCGGCGGCGCATCCACGCGGTTGGTCACGTTGCGCGTCCAATCCACTGTACGCCCGTCGGAGGTCGAATAGAAGCGCCAGGTAATGCGCCCGCTGGCCCGCTCGACGTCGGTCTCCATCAGAATCCAGTAAGGCGAGTCGTTCTGAAAGCGGAAATCGACCTGCGGGACGAAGACCGTGGCATCGAACCCGGCGCCCAGGTGCACCGGCCCATCGTTGTTCTCATAGTACCCGACGCGGTAGGCATGCGGGTGACGCTCGACCATCGGAAAGCCGGTCATGAACACCGTGCGGTAGAGGGTCGTGCTCACCTGGCATACGCCGCCGCCGGCGCCCTTGATCGTGCTATTGCCGACGATGATCAGCGCTTCGGCGTACCCAGTGTCGAAGCTCACGTCGCCGAGATGGTCGGCCATGGAGAAGATTTCGCCCGGCGCCACGAGCACACCGTTGAATTTCTCCGCCGCCAGAGTGATATTGTGAATGCGCGAGTCGCTCGAGCCCTTAAACGACGTGTACTGCAACCCCAAGGGCAAGAGTCCGGTGATGCCCAGGCCGGCCGCGCTTTCGTTGTCGCCCGCCAGGGCATTGGTGTACTCGAAGACCAGAGACGCCGCGTGCTCGCCGCGCGCGATGGCACCCTGAATTGCGGAGGTGGAGGCCTCCACGTTGAGCGCGCGGCCGCGCACCGCGCTGCGATAGAGCGCCACCTGACCGCTCGCCTCATCGAACAAGTAGCGCGCGTTTTGAGGTTTGTGTTCGAGCGTGCCCACCAGCGGCGCCAGGAAGGCCGCCAGCTTATCTTCCTGCATGGCAAGCGAGAAGGCCGCTTCGGAGCCGGTATTCACTTTGCGGAAGGTCAGCATGCGCGCCAACTGCTCCGGCTGGAAGAGGAAGGGCCCGGGATCGCCGGAAGTCATTTCGGGGACGTTCACGGTGAAAGGCTGGCTGAGCATCACCCGCGCCAGGCCGGCCTGCTCGGTGGGGTCAAGCACTTCCGGGGCAATCTGCTGCACGACCAGGGGAATCTCCATATCGGTCATGCCGCCCAGCGGCACGGCAACCAGCGCCAGGTTGGTCGCCAGGTCGAGCTGGCGGCCGATTTGTCCTTCGTGGGCAACGACCTCGGTGCCGACCAGCTCCACGCTCGCTTCCTGGACCGGCTGATCGATCTGCGCGGCAAGGGCCTGCAGGTAAGCCTGCGCGCGTGCCACATCGTATTGCACCACCAGCGGCGAGGAGCGCCCGGCGAACCGCGTGTAGAGCTGCATGAAGGCATCAATCAGCGGGTTGCTCACTCGCCCGACGCCATAAGCGGCGCCTAGTGTCGCGCCGAGATCCACATTCAGCCCCAGCTCGCTCGGGGTCGCAGTCCACGTCCGCTCCCCATCGCGGAATACGATGCGACCGGCATATGGATAGGTGAGCCCGGCCGCGAGCTGGCGCGCGGCATCATCCGTGGTGAGCCCCGAAAGGTTGAGCCCGGCTACCGACACGCCCGGGAACAATCGCCCCTCGTATGCCGCGCGATACACGCCGGCGCTGGCGCCGGCCAGGATCGTCAGGGTCAGCAGCGCCATCAGGCCGGTCGCGGCCGCTTCGATGAGCGCTGTAGCCAGCCGAGGCAGAGCGGCGGGTGAAGACCCGCGCACAGGAACTATCGGTTGGGTGGCCATACCTCGAGGATTATACCCGCTGGGCTTGGGGGGTCGCGGCGGCCCGCATCGCCCGGCTCGCACGCTTGGTGCGGAATGGCACGAGCCCGGGGATCATTGCGCCTGGCGCCACACGCGGTTGAATTCCTCAAGATACAGCTGGGTCAACTCGCGGTCGTGCAGGACGAGCAGGTTTTCGTCGTTGTAGGAAAAGTTGTACGAGCCGGTGATCACAAGCTCATCATCAACAAGGATGACTTTGTGGTGCATGTTGCGAGGATTGCCATCGAGACGGACATCGAGACCGGCCGCGCGCAAGAGGGCGTATTTGCCGTTGGCATTCGAGCGCACCTGGCTTTCTTCCATCACGCCGGCCACCGCGACTCCCTGCCGGGCCTGACGAATGAGGACGTCGGCCACGGCCTCCGAAGTGAGCGAGAAGGCCATGAAGCGGATCGAATGCTGCGCGCCCTCAAGCACCTGGAGCAGGCGTTCGGCGGGCGCATCATCGGGTGCAAAGGAGACTTCCACCCAGGATGCCCCGAATTCGAGCCTGGGCGCAGGCCAGCCGCGCGGCGACTCCGGGCCGAACATGTCGTCAACGAACATCTCTTCGAACTCGCGCTCATAAGCCTGGGCCAGTTCGGCGGACTCAATTCGAAGCAGGTTGTTGTTGTTGCGATAGGTATCGCTCGTGGTCAGGTTCATCGAGCCGGTCCACACCCGCGCTCCGTCGACCACAACGAACTTGTCGTGCATCAACCCTTCGCGCTTCTCGCCCAGCACGGGGATCCCCGCCTGCTCGAGGTCGCTTGGCGCGCGCGTCTGGACCTTCGTGCTGTCGACCACCACCCGCACCTTCACCCCGCGTTCCGCAGCGCGGACCAGGGCACGCGAGATCGAGTCCAGGTTGATCTCCAGACAGGCCACATCGATGGTGAAGCGCGCCGCGTCGAGCGAGGCGACGATGGCCGTGTCCACGTCGAGGCGGGCGGAGGAAACGTCGCGGCTGAGGAGGTGGGCTCAGGTGCGACCAGGCCGGGCGCGGTGCACGCGCCCAATGTCGAGGCCCCCAGTGCGCACACGAGCAGCAGGCCCGCCGCTCGCCGCCCATCTAGGCGCCGGCCCTGCTTCCCGAGGTGCAGCCGCAGGTGCATCCCCCTGATCATCTCACCCGCACTTGCTCATGCGCGCCGGGCGACAGCCATGATTTCTATCTCATCTAGCTCAATCGGGCGGCGCCCCCAGCGCCCGGCCGTGCCGCCCCACAGATGCCGCACCTCGAACCCGCACGCCTCCAGGACCAGGCGCAGTTCCGAGGGCAGGTAGCCCTTCTCGCGCGCGTGCACCTCGCGGTGGCCGCGCGGGTCTTCGACCGTCATGATGTAGGTCTCGACCAGGGTGAGCGGGGTGCGCGCGGCCGTGTAGCGCCCGGCATCGGCATGCACCCATTCCACCTCCACGCCGGCTTCGCGCGCCGCGCGCGCCGCCTGCTCGAGCATGCCGTCGGAAATGTCCACACCCGTCAGACGATAGCCGTGGCGCGCCAGCTCCACCGCGTGTCGCCCGGTGCCGCAGCCGACATCGAGAATCGAGCTGCCTGGCGGCAAGTCCAGTTCCTCAACCAGAAAGTCCACTTCCGCCAGGGTGTCTTTGGTGAATGCGTTCTCCAGGTAGCGCGGGGCGTGATAGTCGAAGAAATCCTGCCAGACGTTGCCCATAAACCTCTCCCTCGTGGGGCACGTTACAAGCTGCCCTCCAGCAATGCACGCGCCTGGCGCTGTTCGCGCGCGCGGCGCGCCTTATTCCATTTGAGTTCCTTGGCCATGAGTTCTATCGTGCGCGGCAGCGCGGCTTGGGCTGCGCGCGTTTCGATGAAGGCCAGCCTCGTTCGGCGGGCGAGAACGTCTATCGCCGTGCAGGCCATCTCTTCTCTCACGGCCCAGATGACTTCGGCCTCGATGTGCGGGTGCCCCTCCGCCAAGCGGCCCGCCAGCCCAGCCGAGGCCAGCTCGGCCACGCGCCGCGCGCGCCCGCCGTAGGCCAAGTTGAGATGGCGCGCGGTGTCCTCGGCCAGCCCGAATTGCGCGGCGAGGAGCGGCGCCGCCTCAGGCTCGTAGCCCGGAGCGCCCACCAACGGAATCTGCGTCGTGCGGCATGCGTTGTGCGCCGTCAGCCCGCCCCGCGCGATCGCATGATTCACGGCATCCTGGGCCATCTTGCGGTAGGTGGTCCATTTGCCGCCGGTGATGGTGATCAGGCCGGCCGGGCTGTCGGCGATCACGTGATCGCGCGAGAGTTTGGCCGTGCCCCCGGCCTTGGGGTTGGAGACGAGCGGACGCAAACCGGACCAGGCGGCTTTGACATCCGTGCGCGTCACCGGTCGATCGAGATACAGCCGCACGTGGCGCAGGATGTATTCGATCTCCTCGTCCAACACCGGCACGTGCTCCGCGAGGGGGGCCGGCGTATCGGTCGTGCCCGCCAGTGTGTGGCCCATCCACGGCAGGGTGAACAACACCCGCCCGTCCTCGGTTTTGGGGATGAGCATGCCCAGATCGGGCGGGGCATAGGCCGCATCCAGGATGATGTGCACGCCCGAGCTAGTGGTGAGCATAGGCTCACAGGTGGGATCATCCATGCGGCGGACGAGGTCGCAGAATGGTCCGGCGGCATTGATGATGATGCGCGCCTTCGCGGTCAGGGATTCGCCGGAGAGGCCGTCGCGCAGCGTCGCGCCCGACAGCCGTCCGTCTTCCTTGAGCAGACCGGTCGCCTCCATGTGATTGAGGGCCGCCGCGCCCTGTTCGATGGCGGTCAGCGCCAATTCCACATTCATCCGCGAATCGTCGAACTGTCCGTCGAAGTATGCGACCGAGCCCACCAGGCCTTCGGCCCGCAGCGCAGGGTAGCGCTTGAGCGTGCGGCGGCGGGTCAGGTAGGCACTGCGGCCGATGCTGGCCCGGCCCGAGAGCAGATCGTACAGCATGAGTCCGACCCAATAGTAGGGTACTTCCCACCAGCGCTTGAGCGGTGTCACGAGTTGCAGCGGGCGCGAAAGATGCGGCGCAAGGCGCAAGAGCAGCGCGCGCTCGTGCAGCGCATCGCGCACCAGGTTGAATTGCCCGCGGTCCAGGCGCTTCACGGCTTGTTCGAGGTAACGCACGCCGCCGTGGATAAGTTTGGTGCTGCGCGAAGAGGTGCCTTCTGAGAAATCCTGCTTCTCGACCAGCGCAGTGCGCAGGCCGCGCGAGGCGGCATCCAGCGCGACGCCGCAGCCGGTGGCCCCCCCGCCGATCACCAGGACGTCAAAGGTCTCCCGGCGCAGTCGTTCGATGAGTTGCGTTCGATCCATTGAAAGCCTCCAGGGCATTGGGCCCGTGTCTGAGATGTGAGAGTCGGTAGGAGGCCGCGCGCACCTTGCCGGCCAGGGACGCATGTGCGACGCAAGCGCGCGTCCGCACCCATAGGATAGCCCACACCCGGTGCTTCAGCGCGTGAAATTCGTCCTTGACCCGAGCGATTCTCGCCAACGCAGCGGCCGAGTCAGGCGCGCAACGCCATGCGCTTGCGCAGCGAGGCGTAGCGCGAGAACAGGTGCACCCACCACGGCGCGCGCCGGCCGAAGAATGATGCCCGCCTCAGTGCCTGGCGCAATTCTTCGGGGGTGGCGAAGCGCGGGAGAACCAGCCCGGCGCGGCCCACCTCCCACGCGGCGTGCGCGTCGCTGCCGGCGGTCATCGGCAGCCCGCTGCGGGCGGCGAACTCCTGGGCCTGCGCGTTGTCGCCGGCGAAGACGCAGCGCGCGTTGAACCCCTCCAGCGCGTCCACGTGCGGCGCGATCGCCTGCAGGTCGTGCAGCGCCCAATGCCCGCCGCGCAGCCGGTCAAACGGGTGCGAGACGCTGATCACCGCCCCCTGGGCGCGCAATCGCTCGATGGCCGCACGCGGCGTCAGACCCGGCGGCACTTCTTCGCGAATGAAGTAGGCCAAGAGCTCACCGCGGGTTGTGAGAATCTCTTCGCCCGGGATCACATAGTCCGGTTCGTGTTCCGCGAGCTCCAATGCCGCACGTGCGGAATTGTGGTCGGTGACGGCAATGCGCGACATCCCGGCGCGCCGTGCGGCGGCCAGCAGACGATCTGGCGCGAGCAGGCTGTCCTTCGAACGTCGCGTGTGCAGGTGCAGGTCAACCCGCCACATCGCCCGCTCCCGCACGATCACGGACTTTCCACAAACGGGGTGTGGTGGCCCACACGCCAAGCCCCAAAGCCATGCCGAACCAGAGCGTGCCCAGGCGGATGAGTATGGTGGCCGCGCCGGCGAGGCTGCGCTCGGGATGCACCGCCAGCACGAGCAGACCGGTGAGGGTTGCCTCCACGGCGCCCACCCCGCCGGGTAGCGCGGACACAGCGCCTACGACGGTTGAGAAGGCCAAGGCGAAGACCGCCAGTATCAGCAGATGGGGCGTGGGGTCCAGCCCCAGCCCGGCCAGGACGAGAAAGAAGCCGACGCCCTCCCCCAGCCAGGAAACCGTTCCCAGCCCGACGGCCACCGCCAGTGGCCGCGGTTTGAATAGACGATAGGATGATTCATAGAAGGCACGCAGCCCGGCCACGCGCGGGCCGAGCACGCGGATGCACGACAGCCACCCCAAGACGGCCAATGCCAGAGGGCGGATTTGCGACACCACGATCAGGCCCAGCACGCCCAGCAAGATCGCAAGGAAACCAGGCCAAAACTGAGGGTAGGTGAACACCCCCAGCGCGGAGAGCGCCATGACCGCCAACCCATCACTGATGCGTTCAGCAATGACGATCGGCAGCCCGCTGGCGAAGGGCAGCCCGGTCCATTCTGCCAGCCACACCGCCTTGAGGGCTTCACCCACCTTGCCCGGCGTGAATGCCAGCGGGAAGCCGGCTACGAAAAGGCGCGCACTGCGTGAGGTAGAAAACGTACGAACACCCAGCAAGCGCACATAATAATGCCACTTGATGAACCGCAGCGTGTAGTTGAAGAGGGTGCAGCCAATGACCAGCGGGAACAGGCGCCAATCGAATCGGCTGAGCGCATTTTGTAGAGAAGGCAGGTCGGCCCACAAGGCGAGGCCGACCATGGCCAGCACCCCCAGGCCCAGCCCGATCATCAAGCGATTGCGCAAGCCGCTCACGTTACCGATTCTTGTCATTCGCGGGGCGCCAACCGGCCCGCCGCGCGTTCTCTGTGGGCCGCCCGCAAGGTGTATCGTTCTCCGGGGTGTTCGCCGTGTCCGCGGTTTGGATTGGAATCGTGGAGGATCGGTCGCGCTGGCCCACGGCCTTCAATTCCCTTCGCGGCCGAGAAGTCCGCCGCCGATGGTCAACGAATGAGAACCCGCCACAATGCCAACGCGGCGACCACGCCAAGAAGGAGCAGCGCCGCACCCGCCTGCACCACGGTCTTGGGTTCCATCCCGGGCATGACCACCTGGCCGTCACCATACGACTGGAAGAGCCTGCCCCAGGCGGTCTTGAGCGCTTCACGCACGCGCCGCCGCCCGACAAAGGGATACCAGTAGACGTTATGGTAGAAGTTGGAGGCGAAGTAAGCCCACGGCACGAGCGGCGTGCGCAAGAGGAGCGGCTCCGCGAAGTGCAGCCAGCCGTGATAGATTGCCTTTTGCCCGCGCGAGGCGAACGTGTCTTCCTGGCGGAAGTTCCATGGCGTCTCTTGCGCGATGTCGTAACCGACAATCTGGATCTGGCGCGGATCCCCGACTCCCAGTTCCATTTCGTGCGCGCGGCGGATGAAGCGGATCGTCATCGGGTCGAACCCCTGCAACCGGGCCGAGACCGCATCAATGGCCACCTGGTCGGCCGAGGCGAGCAGGATGTTTTTCTCATGCCAGCGCATGGCCCGCGGCCACGGTCCGTCGCCGGCAAACGTCCCGTCCATCACCGCAAAGAGGCCCGGGTGGATTTCCTGCTGGATCATCAAGAGGTCGACCAGCGTGTCATGGATAACCGAGTGGGTCCAATGCCGCTGGCGGTGGAGCAGCCCGCCGAAGGCGTTCTTCATCGCCCCGGTAATCGTGGTGAAGACGTGGGTCTTCACCGTCGGGAGATGGACGATGTTCATGCCCACCAGCGCTTTGGGGATGTAGACGCCTTCGCGGTAGACCTTGTCGAGCACCAAGAGCGGCCGCTTGGGCTCGTAGCGGAACCAGTCGAACTTCTGCTCGTAGAGGTAGATGCACGGCACGCCGTACTTGTCGGTGATGAACTTGTGCTTGTTGTTGGTTTCGCCCACGCGCGTATCGACGACCACCGTATCGTTGTGGATGCCGACCAGGTCGGTGTAACCGGCGTGGCGCAGCCCAAGGATCGCCCCCTCGATTTGCCACGGCGTCGAGGAGCAAGCCGGGTACCACGTCTGCCACGAGATGTTGATCTTCAGGCCGGTCGGCACGCCGCGCGGCAGCGCCTCGCGCATGCCGGCCATTTCCATGACTCGCTGGATATCCTCCACCACCGTCGCCGGCGTGGTCTTGAGCACGGCAACCTTGCCTCTGCCTGCGAAATTCCCCATCGACCGTCTCCACTCATTTCGCGCGAGATGAATTACAATCGCCTGGCTGTGCATGCATGGCGGCCGGCTTGGCGATTGTACTCCACTCGCGAGGCGCGGCCTGCGAATCACGTTTCCGGCGACCTCGCCCGTCGACGATGAGCCCCGGGCCAGAGGCCGCCCCGCTCGCGGAGGAGTTGAAGCATGCGCCTGAAGGGGAAGAAAATCGCTTATCTCGTTGGACCCGGGTTCGAGGACCTCGAGTTCTGGGTGCCTCTCATGCGCCTGCAAGAAGAAGGGGCCGTCATTACCGCGGTGGGGCTGAACGCCGGCGAGGAGTACATCGGCAAACAGTCGCTGCAGGCCTGCTCCGATGTGGGCTGCGATGAGGTCAGCGCCGATGAGTTCGATGCGGTGGTCATTCCCGGCGGCTGGGCGCCCGACAAGTTGCGGCGCTACGACGGCATCAAACGTCTGGTGCGAGAGGCCTACCGCAGCGGCAAAGTGATCGGCATGATCTGCCATGCCGGGTTGGTCGGCATCAGCGCCGGCATCGTCAAGGGTCACGAGGCCACCGGCAGCACGGGCATCCGCGACGACCTGATCACCGCCGGCGCGATCTGGCGCGACGTCCCTGCGCTGCGCTCCAAGAACCTGGTCTGGGGCCGGGTGGTGGCGGATCTGCCGGACTTCTGCCGCGAGCTTGTGAACGCGCTCAGTGAAGAGGCATAGACCGCCTCGCGACCTCTCGTCCGCATATCGAACCGGCCGGCGTGCGCGAAGGCACACCGGCCGGTTGTTTTTCTCGGCACTACAGCGCGTTGCTCACAACACCGGGAGCTCCTTCGACGGCTTCGCTCGTAAGGCCGCTACCAGATTCCAGGCAGAAGCCGATAGCGAACCTTGGCTGCATACTCCGCGTAACCGGGCAGCTCTGCCTGGAGCATTCGATCTTCCAGCGCGGTGCGGACGACCAGAAGCGAAGTACCAACGATTGCGGCCGACAGTGCCCATAGAGAGCCAAGCAGGAACGGGCAGGAGAGGAGAACCAGCATTCCTCCCAGATAGCCCGGATGTCGCACGTGGAGATACGGCCCAGAGCTGACAACCGTCTGGCCTCGATCCAACTGAAGGCGCACGACCTCAGCGAAGTATTTGTTCGCTGCCATCGCCCACAGGTTGACCGCCCACCCGCCCGCAAAGACAAGCAGTGCCACCCATGTCCACCACCCTGGGAGTGCGGGTGACCAGGCATAGCGCCTGTCGAGCCCGGCGATTATCGGCACCACCAGCCCATTGACTAGGCCGTACAGACCAAAGAGGATGCGATCCCAGGGCTTCTGGTCCGGATGGCGGCGCGTCATGCGCTCCGCCAACAATCCTGGATCCACAACAAGCGGCGTAAGAAGCCCGGGCGCCAGGAGACCGCCCAAATAGATCCATGCCCCGGGCCAGGCCGCGGTCCCGGCAGCCAAGAAGAGAATGGCCGCCATGACCAGGCCGCCCAGCACGGTCCGCACAATCCATCGCGCGGCTGGCCCGCCTCGCGAGCGTGAGGGGTCGAGGGGAGTGTCGATGTTGGAAGCGCACATGGTGTCTATCTCCTGGGAGGAATAAGTACCCGCGCCCGTCGTCCTTGGCCTGAATGCTCAGTTCTATCCCATCGAGGAATGGAGAAGTAAGCAGAACGCTGCCAGTCCGAGCCCGAGGATAGAGAGAGTATAGTGCAGAACACCCACCCAGTCATCGGGTAAAGGGTGTATGGAGCGTACCAAACCTGCGATTTGAAACAGGCAGGCCGCGGCAAAGAGCAGCGCGGTCATCGTCCACCGGTCCAATCGGCTCTGCCTCATAGCTGTATTCGCTGAGGATCAGCTTTCCGCAACGAACGGTCCCGCTCAGCGCGGAGTCTTCCACTGCGCCGGCGCGGGTCGGTAGGACGTGGTCGGATCGACGCATTGCGTTAGTCGTCGCACACAGCA
>JAPLGX010000463.1 GCA_026389925.1 Chloroflexota bacterium | reverse complement strand
ACGCTCCCCGCTGAGAGACGTGAGCGGCGCAAGGTGATTGCATTCGGTCAGGGAAGGTCCGCATGGCACAACAAGAAGAGGCTGCCCCGAGCGGGGCAGCCTCGATTGTATTCTGCCGAGCCGATCGCGTCGCCCGCGGCTATTGCGGCAGCGCGAACTCCCACTCGCAATAGGAGGTCGAGACCGGGTCGGGCGGAGCATGCAGGCAGCGTGTCTGGATCCGCGGGTCGACGGCTCGCGCGAACTCGCTGTACTCCACGAGCCCGACCGCGCGGCAGGGGAAGGCCGGCAGCCCCTTTTGTTCGCGGGTGGCCTGCACCCGACATTCGAGCATGCGGAAGCGCATCAGGTGATCATCCACCGCCTGGCATTCCTGGCGGTTGATCGTGGCATACAGCCGGTACTCGAGCGCGCGGCCGAGCGACCACAGCCCTCCGCCGTGAGGGATGCGAAAGGCCTCCATGATGCGCCGGGCCTCGGCCGGCGCGAAGCGCGCCCAGGCCGCCCGGTCGAGCTCCATGGCCTCCTTCAGCCCGTGGCGCTCTTCGGCCGCCAGGAACCAACATCCGTCGTGGGCCAGCCAATTGCGGGCGTAGATCTTCACCAGGCTGATCAAGTCCTCGCGGGGCAACGCTTCCAGATCCATCGCGCCTCCCTCAGGCCGCTCGCGGGTCGGACCGCCCGCGCCAGATCTCCCTATCTATTATCCGTCCGAAACGGGATTTGGCAAGCGGCTTCACCAGACCTCATCGGCAGAGCGGGTTTCCCATTCGTCAGAAGACGAAAGGCAATGTAGAATAGGCATCCAGAAGGTCGTGCGCAACTCAGTCTGGCCAACCGTGAGGGATGATACGATGACTGCTCGCCATTCGCCGAAGGAATTGCTGGTCGTGTGGAGCATTCTGGTCGCGGGCGCCATCGCCTGCAACGTGCCCGGGCTCATTGGTCCGCAAGTGGGGCCAGCGCCCACGCAGCCGCCGGTCCAGCTTCCCACCGAGCCGGTCGGGCTCCCGACGCAGCCTGTCGCCACGCTCCAACAGCCCACGCTGCCTCCGCCGCCCACAACCGCGCCCACGCTGCCGCCAACGGCCGTGCCCAGCCCGACGACCGACGTGATCACGATGGGCGCGCCGGAGGTCTCGGCCAACACCCTCTACAAGGGCGCGGGCGGTTGCGAACCGAAGGAGATCACCTTCCGTATCAAGGTCACCAACCCGGCGCAGGTGAAGAACGTCATTCTCTTCCTGCGCACGCAAGACAAGTCGACGGCCTCCAAGACCGACTGGGACGAGGGCACGGCGCTCAATCCCGGCAATGAGGGCAGCTACTCGAAGACGTTTCATTCAAGCGGCATTCCCACCTACGGCAGCTTCGGCAACGCCTGGCTGTACTACCAATTCGTGGTCACCGACAAGCAGAACAAGCTTATCCGCGGGCGGGTCTTCACCGACGTAAGTTTCCTGGCCTGCCCGTAAGCGGCATGGCTGGCCGATCCGCCGGCCAGGAGTTGTGGGCCGCGCACGAGGTGGTCTCGCGTGCGCGCGGGCTCGACCTGCGCCCTGAGGGTGTCTGCAGGGTGGGCGGCCGCGCTTGAGGTTCGGCCGAATCCACTGCAGTCGATCGAACCCCATCCATCCCGTCAGCCGATTGCGAGCCGCAACACGTTGAAACCGCTGAGCGGAGACCCTTGGCCCCGGACATACCCCCGGCGAACAGGTGTCTCGCCGAGCGAATGACAGCATGCCGCGAACTGCCTAGCACCTCACCCTTCGATCCATACTCGCCGCGTTGACGGTTGTCCTGGCGAGCGGACTGATGCTCGTGGTCCGCAACTGGGTCACGACGCCGACTGTGGCTTTGCTTTATCTTCTCCCGGTGGGCTTGAGCACGGCCTTCTGGGGTCTGGTGCCCGGCCTCGTTGCTGCGTTGGGAGCATTTGTCGCATTCAACTTCTTCTTCCTGCCTCCCTACTTCACGCTGCATGTGCTACGTGCGGAGGACCTTTTCGCGCTGCTGGTCTTTCTGATCGTGGCGGTCACGATGAGCCGGCTGGTCGGCCGAGCCGAATCCAATCTGGCGCGCGCCCAAGCCCGCGAGCATGAAGCGGTGCATCAGCACGAGTTGACCACCGCCCTGGCCGGGCTCCTCGATGACACAACCATCCTGCAGGCGTTGGCGGAACACGTGCTGGCGACCTTCCGGGGGGATGGGGTGCAGGTCAGCCTGCAAGCGGCGCCGGGGGGGCCGTTCGAGGTGATCGCCTTGCCCTCGAGCCCTCCCTCACCGGAACCGCGGCCGACGATCGCCCTCCCTATTCTTGGCATGCGAGGGATGATGGGAGAGACCGCCCTGTGGCGAGCAGCGGGCGGCCTCACGTCGGAGGAAGAGCGACTGCTCGGTACGTTCAGCGCGAGGCGGCGCTGGCCGTCGAGCGGGTTGGCTTGGCACAGGCCGAGAGCCGCGCCCGCGCCCTGGTGCAGAGTGACGCGCTCAAAGCGGCGATACTCTCCTCGGTCTCCCATGAACTTCGATCGCCGTTGGCCACCATCAAGGCCTCGGTGACGAGCCTGCGTACGGCCCTGGTCCCCTGGGAGTCGGAGGCGCGCGAGCAGCTGCTGCAAGCCGTCGAGGAAGAGACCGACCATCTCAACGAACTGGTGGGCAACCTGCTCGACATGTCGCGCATCGAGGCCGGCTCGCTCCGGCCGGAGCGGCAGTGGAACGATCTGAGCGAAATCCTGCAATCGGTGCTCGGCCGCATGCGGTCGGCACTCGCTCAGCACCGTGTCGTGGCGGAATTGCCCCGAGATCTGCCTCTGGTTCCTGTCGATTGGGCGGAGATTGAACAAGTTTTCCGCAACCTGCTGAGCAACAGTATCAAGTACTCGCCGCCCGCGATAACGATTCGCATCGTGGCACGCGAGCAAGCCCCCTGGGTGCGGGTGCAGGTTCACAACGAGGGCCCGGCAATCCCCGAAATGTACTTGGAGCGGATCTTCGACAAGTTCTTCCGCTTCACCGCCCAGGATCAGGTTGCGGGGATCGGCTTGGGGCTTTCGATCTGCAAAGGAATTGTCGAGGCTCACGGCGGGCGCATCTGGGTCGAGAACCTTCCCGGCGGTGTGGCCTTCAATTTCCTATTGCCACTCGCGTGGGAAGGCGCTCGGCCTCGAGCGATGGAAAGCCATGAACCAGCATCCTCACGTCCTGGTGATTGATGACGAGCCGCAGATCTTGCGGGCGCTGCGCACCATCCTCGGCGCCCGGTAGTTCCGCGTTTCCACGGCGAGCCGCGGAGAAGAGGGGTTGGCCCTGGCCGCAGCGCAACCACCCGACCTGGTCATCCTGGACCTGACGCTCCCCGATCTCGACGGTTTTGAGGTATGCGCCCGGCTCCGCGAGTGGACTCAGGTGCCGATCATCGTGCTCTCGGTGCGCGACGACGAAGGTGCCAAGGTGCGCGCTCTCGACCGGGGCGCCGACGACTACCTGACGAAG
>JAPLGX010000145.1 GCA_026389925.1 Chloroflexota bacterium | reverse complement strand
CGCTTCTTCGCTCTCGGCCAGCTTATCGAGCACCTGGGCGATCGTCTCCAGCCCGGCGCGGCTGAGCGTGCCATTGATGCGTTCGCCCAGTTCGAGCGTGGCGATCGGCTGGTCGGTCGAGGTGCGCGCCGTGACGCGGGCTTCCTTCTCCGCCAGGTAAGCCGTGCGCGCCTCGAGCTTCTTGTAGAAGCGGTCCACCTGCCCCTCGGTGTCGACGATCCGTTGCTCGCCGGTGAAGAGCGGATGGCACTTGGAGCAGATGTCGGTGTGTATCACTTCGACCGTGGAGCCCGTATGCCAGGTGTTGCCACAGGCGCAGATCACGGTCGCGTTCGGGAAGTACTTGGGGTGAATACCCGCTTTCATGTAAGTGCCCTCCCCCGGAAACGTCGCGCGACGGCGCAGGCCGGATGGCCCGAGGTGCAGTCCGGTCCTCCCGCCGCCGCAGCCCGCTTGCGCTCTACGATTGAGGCTCGCCCGCCGGCAGCACGCTGACCCGCTTGCGCCCGCCGGTCATGTGCTCGAATCGAATCAGTCCGTCCACCGTGGCGAACAACGTGTCGTCTTTGCCGCGGGCCACGTTCGTCCCGGGGTGAATGTGCGTGCCGCGCTGGCGAACAATGATCGTGCCGGCGCGCACCGCCTGACCGCCATAGCGCTTCACGCCCAATCGCTGCCCTTGGCTGTCGCGGCCGTTGCGGCTGGAGCCGGCGCCCTTCTTATGTGCCATGCTATCCTCCCAATCTCACACCGCGCGGCGCGCTAGCCGGCGGAGGCTTTCTTGGCGGCGGTGCACCCGCCAGCCTCGATGCGCTCGATGCGCAGGCGCGTGTAATCCTGCCGATGACCCTGGCGCACGCGGTAGCGCATCTTGGCTTTGTACTTGAAGACCAGGATTTTCGGGCCGCGGATGTGCTCGAGCACGCTGGCTGTGATGTGCGCGCCGGTGACGAGCGGGGCACCCACTTGGGTTGCGTCACCGTCGACCAGCAGCAACACTTGCTCGAGCTCGACGGTGCTTCCCTCTTCAGCGGCCAGGCGGTCGACCTCGATCACCCGGCCTTCCTCGGCGCGGTACTGCTTGCCGCCGCTTTGCAGTATGACGTACTTCATCCTTCGGTTCTCCTTCGCTTCGCCGACGTCCACGCCCCACAGGGCCCGAACGGCGGGGAGGGTCCGATACGTGCGCCTGCCCCAGCGGTCGTCTGCCGGGGCAGCGGAAGCGCATTATATCACGCGCTCGTAACCTGTCAAACTATGTGTCTCAGGCCAAGAACAGCCTGATTCTGCCTGTCGCGAGGGCCTGCGGGGATCTCCACGCGGCGATGGATCGAATCCACCCTTTGGATGATGCCAGCCTGATGTCGCAGGGCGATACTAAAGGGAAGGTATGCAACGTGATTCTGGACTTCAAGGAGGGTGTTGGTTGACCGACAAGGAACTCTCGTGGCCGCTCATGGAAGATGCGGCTCAGGCACTCGTCGTCCGGTACCTTCCTGCGGCCCAGGCCGCCTCTACCCCCCACGGGCTCTCGCCCACCGCCTGGTACGGTTGGCTCATCGCGGCTTACTTCCTGCGTCCGGAACATCTCACGCTGGAAACGATCGGCAAACGCGATCCATATTCCTCGCCGGCGCGCTGGCGCTCACGGCTCGAGAATGCTGCACAGCTCGGATACCTTGTGCAGGATGAGCGCCATGCTTTCTCGCTCACGCCTGCCGGCGAACAGGCCGCAGAAGGGGTGGTGCAGGCCATCTACCGCGCCATGGCGCGCCTGCAGCCGATCGACGAGGCGCAGTTGGAGCAGATGGCAGCCCTGCTCGAGCGGCTGGTAACGGCCAGCCTCGCGGCGCCCGAGCCGCCTCACAAGTGGGCCCTCTACCTCAGCCGCCGATCGGATCCGGGGCCGAACGCGCTGGCCATGATCCGCATCGACCAATGGCTGACCGACCTGGATGCGTATCGCGGCGATTGTCACACCTCCGCCTGGCAGCCATTGGGCGCAAGCGGCCTGGCCTGGGAAATGCTTACCCTCATCTGGCATGGTGAGGCGCGCGCCGCCGTGGATTTTGAATCGAAACTCCAGCGGCGCGGCTATCGGCGCGTAACCTTGGTCCGCGCGCTGGAGGAACTCTCGCAGCGCGGATGGGTGGCCGGCGATGCACAGGCGGTGGATACTACCTGCGCCGGACGCGAAGCGCGCGAGGCGGCCGAAGCCCGCACCGATGAATACTTCTACCGCCCCTGGGCTGTGCTTAGCGCCGAGGAGCGCGAGCGCTTGAAGCAGTGGCTCGCCGAATTTGTCGAGGGGCTTCGCCGGGCGCCCGCCGATACCGGCGACTGAGCCGCACCGGCCGGTGCTGGATGTGATAGCATACGCCCGTCCCGCACGCGGAGGTGCACATGCGCAGCGACATCGAACGCCGGGTGGGTGAGAAACTTCTGCGGCACCGGTACACGCTCTCGCTCGGCGAATCCTGCACCGGGGGCCTCATCGGTCATCGCCTGACCGACGTGCCCGGGTCGTCAGAGTACTTCCTGGGCGGGATCATTGCCTACTCCTACGAAGCCAAAGAACGCCTGTTGGGTGTCCGCCACGACACGCTTTACCAGCACGGCGCGGTGAGCGAGGAGACCGCCCAAGAGATGGCGCGCGGCGCGCGCCACGCGCTGGGAGCAGATATCGGCCTGGCGGTGACGGGGATCGCCGGCCCGGGTGGCGGCCTGCCCGGCAAGCCGGTTGGGTTGACGTGGATTGCCTTGAGCTCCCGAGATCTTGAGACGGCGCGCCAATTTGTCTGGCGCGGTGACCGTGAGGCGAACAAACTGGAGTCGTCTGAGGCGGCGCTCGGCATGTTGGAGGAGTACCTCGACCAGCTTGGCGGGTAGGATTGGCCGCACCTCACCGGCTCGGCGGGTCACCTCGACCCCACGCGGC
>JAPLGX010000272.1 GCA_026389925.1 Chloroflexota bacterium | reverse complement strand
GTTGGTGGCCCCGAGCCGAGCGATGAGAATCGGCACGAAAGGGGCAGCGGCGACGACCAGGCCATTCCCGATTGCGTCTACTTGCACATTGAGGAAATTCTTGCGTTGGGCCGGTGACGTCCCTTGAGGCTCCGCCCACCAATGTGGTAGCTTCAACATCACTCCCCCACCTAGACTAGGTCAGACTCGGCCACAGGTTTCGCGCTTCCAGATCACGCTGGGCTCCTCCGAGAGGGGGTCAGATGCCTTTGGCATAACGCCAAAGGACTCACGTCCCACGATTCTGGTGATCGATCCCGGATCGGCGGACGGTTTGGGCTGCAATCAGGACGAACGCTGTGCCCGGCTTGTGCTCCGAGACTCTGCTGGGCGACCAGGCCACCCTCATGTGGTTCGGGATCCAAGTGGGCTCCCGAGCGCTTGGTACAGAGCAGCTGCATCGACCTGGTGGTGCCTACCGGCCACAGAACCGTGCATCTGAACCGTCTACAATACGGTACCATGTTCTTCGGCCGACGCTTGCGCGTACGCAGGTTCATCGCTGGAGGAGTCCAGTCGTCCGGCCAGCACCGATGGCGCCCTTGCACCGACGGCAATTGGCGTGCACACGGACGCTCTGTACTGGCGCCATTGCACCATTGGCAGGCCGGGTCTGCTAAACCATAGCACAGCAATGCTAGATGACATGGTGCGGCTTGCTTGTGCAATCCCTGACAACAAGTGCCGACCCGCCTGGCCCAAGGCTCAGATACGACAGGACAACACCGAGAATGCATGTGTTGGCCTCAGTCGACGATTTCGATGGTCTTGTCGTGGCCAGGCAACGGCGTGAGTGAATCGCCATCCTTCAAGTCCCAGAAGTGGGCGCGCTCCAGAACCATTGCTTTCTTGGTCGGCGCTCCTTACGACAACGATGAAGAACATGGAGTCCGTGATCGAGGCCCTCGAGGACGTGGGAGTGCGCAAGCAGGTCAAAGTGCTAATTGGCGGAGCTCCAGTGACGGAGGCATTTGCAAAGGAGATCGGTGCCGATGGCTATGCGCCGGACGCGAGCCGCGCCGTTGCCCTCGCCAAGTCGATGGTTTGATAGAAGCATTCGCCTGGACCTGGACCGTAGGCTGCCACCGCGCCAGGATTGGCGCGGTGGCGTTGTATCAGTGGGTCATTGTCTGAACCTGAACGGCGGCCATGCGCCCGGGAAGCGACCCGCATCACCCCTTCTCCCATCAACGCATGAGAGTCACTGCCCGCTCACTCCTGCAGCCCGAAACGAAATTGCCCGTAATTTCAACTCCGCCCCGCCTATCTCCAAATGGTCACGCAACGCCCGGCATCGCCAGTCACCCGCATTTCCCTCATGATATGCATCCCATCCCGGACCCTGGCCGTCATTCGGATAATCACCCGAGGCTTTCCAATTCTCGTCACCCTGGCCGTCAGCGCGCTCCTTCTTGACCGAGCGCTAGGACCTTCTGCAACGACGATGTTCCTTTTCAGTACACACGCCCTCAAGTCCGAGCCATCGCACTCCTACCGCGGATCGCAAACCATCAGCGCCGCGCCCGCGTCGGCTTCCGCAAACAGCCCTCCCCTGCGCGCTGTCTGTGCCGGGCGTCCGACCCTAGGCATCACGCCTCAACCTCAAAGCGCCCGACCTTCCCGACCGTGAGGGAATGTCCGACACCTTCCGTGATTCCCCCGGCTAGATCGTCACATAGCCTGGCTCTTTGAACTCGGCGATGGTCCTGTATAAAACCGCCACGTTCTCTGATGGCACATCTTCCATGATCGTGTGGTCCGGGGCACAAATGTATCCCCCTCCTTTGCCGAGTATCCGGATCTGGCTGAGCACATGATCTCTCACCTTCTCGGGACTTGAGACACTCAGGACGTTGGTGGTGTCAATGGCGCCCACGAAGACAAGGTGACGTCCGATTTCGGCCTTGATGCGCTCTGGCTCCTGGCCGGGCAAGTGCGTTTGAACGGTCTGCCAAGCATCTAGGCCGATGTCGATCAGGTCTGGGAGTACTTCCCGGACCATACCGCAAGAGTGCATTAGGGTCACAAGCCCCCGCGCCTTCGCCAAGGCTATCCACTTCGCATATATCGGCTTGAAATGCGAACGCCACAGAGTGGGGTTGAAGAGAAGGCCTCTGTTCCCGGCGAAGTCATCTCCGATTCCAAAGATATCTATCTGGTC
>JAPLGX010000387.1 GCA_026389925.1 Chloroflexota bacterium | reverse complement strand
AGGGTACGAACTGCGAGGAGGAGTCGTACCTGGCTTTCAAGCGTCTGGGAACGAAACCGGAGAAGGTCCACCTGAAGCAACTGACAGGCACAGACGTCTCGAACGAGGAGAAGAGATCGCTAGCGGAATACCAGATACTCGTGCTCCCCGGAGGGTTCTCCGCGGGCGACTATGTGCGTGCGGGGGCTATATTCGCGGCAAGGATGAAGAGCAAGCTGTCCGGGGACCTCGTCGAATTCATCAAATCGGGAAGACCCGTCCTCGGGATCTGCAACGGCTTCCAGATATTGGTTGAGACCGGGCTTCTGCCCGCCATGTCGGGAGTGATGACAGAAATCCCCGAAGCGGTTCTAGGTACGAACGATTCTGGCAGATTCGAATGCAGGCCCACGCTTCTGAGGAAAGTCAGTCGCGGAAGCTGTGCATTCACGAGCAGGATCTCGCCTGACAAGATCTCGTTGATTCCATCAGCGCACGCCGAGGGGAAGCTGATGTTCCCGCTCGACATATCGAAGAAGATCGTCAAGGAACTCGAAGACAACGATCAGATAGTGTTCAAGTACGTTGATCCGGAAGGCAACCTTGCAGGCTATCCTTGGTGCCCGAACGGCTCGACGGACAACATCGCTGGAATATGCAACCGCGAGGGGAACGTGTTCGGGCTCATGCCGCACCCGGAGAGGGTGTTCTTCAGGTTCACTCATCCGGACTGGACCAGACAACTTGATGGCCCCGGAGACGGAAGGGCCGTTTTCGAGTCGGTTTTGGACTACGTGACGAAGAAGCTGTGAGAACCCGGATATTTGCCTGGAATCTACTGGCATTTAAACCTCCCACCTAGAATTCTGATAAGGATTAGGGAGAAGATGATGTCTGATTATTGGACTGGAATCTACCGGCAATTAAAGCATCCAGCTATAACTGCCGGTTTGATATCTCCGAGGGCAGTCCACTCGTACCGTCGCCTTTCCCATGGGACTTTCCCCATTGGCAACGTCAGTCTTCTTCGTCCGTTCATCTAGCAGAAGACCGCAGAGTGACAAACAGAAGGCGGTCAATCCTCGACCAAGAGGAATGAGTCCACCAGAGCGCCCGCGGATTGAAGAGCCTGCGCCCAGAACAACTTGTTCTCCAGGTCTCCGGGCCGGAAGAGGCTGTCGTACTTGAGCCGATCATCGCCTGGAAGCACTCTCTCCGCACACCGCACGGCGAACTCTCGAAGCTGGCGGGCATTGGACAGGCGTGGATTGAGTGCCACGTAGTAGAGGCCGAGCTTCTCCACTTCCCGGACATCATGACCCATCTGTCTCCCGGCCTGTCGGAACTGGCTCAACACCACCAACAACCGGTCGCCGACGCCCATCGGCGGAATCGAATACTCGTTGTCTGTTGGAACTCGGCTCAGGACGTCGGAGCCCTTCGGTCTGGAGGCGATCGCCTTCTTCATTTCCTCCACGCTGGAGCCCGAACTCCCCGCCAACACAAAGACGAGTCGCGCGCCTTCGATGGCCGAGGCATCCAGGAACGGCATGAGTGCCTCATACGGCCACGGCTCGTTTGGTTTGGAGTCTACCTCGTCTATGAGGCAGAGACATGGCCCCTGAGCGCTGCGAAGCTCCGCCAGCCCCGACCGGAATCCCGTTTCATCGAGTTTGGCCATGTTGAGCTCACGGTAGTGCACTGAATCTCCGAGTAGGGCAGCGACCTCCTGCACAAAATAGGTCTTGCCGCTGCCTGGAGGGGCCCAGATGATGTAGTTCTCCCTCTTCGGGGACGAGCTCTGACACGCGGCTACTATCTTCTGCCTAGCGTCCTTAAGATCGTTGCACACGGCCTTGCCGTAGCGCACGTAGTTGCCAACGATGCGATAGTGAGATAGAGTCACAACGTTGAGGCCAGCGAGCAGTGAACGCGCCTCCGCCGCCTCCCGCGTGTCCACACTGACGGCTTGCTCAGCAGTGGCCGTCGCTTCGGCCCCGACCGTTACCTTCATCGGTTCAGGCTCATGGTACTTGTACTTGCCGCTCTCGTCCAAATAAAGAATCCGGGGTTTCAAGGTGAATTGGCCTCGGTGGACAGGCTTGAGGACGAGGTTGATCTCCTCCGTCTTCAGCGCATCGAGGCGCTTTCCCCTCAGATCCAGGTAGCTATCCTCCATTCGATAGCCTCCCGCCTCCTCCCGCAGAGTGAAGCCTTTCGGGAGGATGTCCTGAAGCTTGATGAGCTGAGCAGGACCTCTCCCGGCATTGACCAGCTCGATTCCTAGGATCAGATCCTCATCCATGTTCAGCTCCTTGTTCAGAGCGATGAGGTTGGCTTGG
>JAPLGX010000483.1 GCA_026389925.1 Chloroflexota bacterium | reverse complement strand
AGTTGTCGGCCTGCGCAGCACCCCTCGGATGCGCCGCGTTCTCACTGAGACGCGTTCGGAGGGGACTCGCACAAACCGCCTGCGCCTAAGGCTTCCCCGCATGAGAGTCCGGCGGCCGCAGCGGGTCAGCAGCGGCCCGCCCGTTGAGGCCGACCCTAGAGAAGCTCGCTCAAGTCCACCCCGCGCTGCGCGGCGCGTGCGATCATCCAGTCCTTGATCGAGCCCATAGGAACCTCCGCCTCTGCGGTTGGCCGCCGCACGAGCGCCAGCGCGCCGTCCGGGCAGGCCGCCGCGCACACCCCGCAGCCCACGCAGCGGCCCTCCTCAACCTGCGCCAAATGATCCGCCATGCGCAGCGCATGAAACGGGCAGTGATCCAGGCACAGCTCGCATCCCTGGCATAGGTCGCCATCCACCTGGTTGACGAAGGCCGAGCGCGCGACCGCGTTTGCGATGCCGAGCTCGGAAATGCCGCGCAAAATTCCGCACGAGCACGTGCAGCAGTTGCAGATGTACCACAAGCCGCGCTGGTAGTTGCTGAGCGAGTGCACCAGGCCCGCTTGCGCCGCGCGGCGCAGCGTGTCCATCGCCTCTTCCTGCGACACGGCACGGATGACCGGGTTGTGGTCGAAGTAGTGGGGCAGTGCCGAGAGGCCCATGCACACGTCGATCGGGTGGCCGCACGCCTGGCCCAAGAGCGACTTCTGCTTGCGGCAGATGCAATCCAGAACGCCCCACGCCTTGGCGCCCGCTACCAGGTCGGCGACGCTCTCATAGGGGCGGATCTCCATGTCAACTTTCACGCTCGCACCGATCGGCACCACGCGGTGAATCGGCGGTTGCATCGAGAGCGCCGCGCCGAGCGCCTGCTTGTAGTAACGCTCGAACAACTCGGCCAGCTCGCGGTCCAGGTTGCCCACTTGGGCCTCGTAGATGCCCACGATGAAGGGCATCAGCCGGAAGCCGAGATCTTTCTCGAGCGGGCGTGTGTCGATCAATCCCTTGCGCACCATTGTCTTGAGCAGCGTGCGCGTCTCGCCCGGGTCGCGCCCCAGGCGCTCAGCCACCTGGCTCGCGGTCTCCAGGGTCAGCTTGAGCTGCGAGGCCAGCGCCGCCTCCTCGGGTGTGAAGAATCGCCGCAGGATCTCGAGCTCGAGACCCTCCGCCGTGGGCGGATAGCCGTTGGGGATGGTGTTCAGCCGCTCAGCGAGGCGTTGATACGGGTTGTCCATCGCTCCCTCTCCTTGGTGACGATGTGTGACAACTCTCTACGTCCCTATTGTAGATTCGGAACGGCGAGTGCGCCAGCGCAATCGCGGCGCCCGTCGGAGGGCATGGCCATCCGGAAGAGGACATGCGCTACGCAACCACGCGCTCAGCCGCGGCCGGGGCCGCGGGCAGATAGCGTCGCCAGGAATCACTGGGGGCAGCGCGTCCCCCATACACGCGCTGCCCCGTCCCCTGCACTGACCCGCCCCCCGTTCCTCACATGAGTGGCGGTTGCTGGCGGCACATGTTGCAGGGCAATGGATCCTGCAATCCGGCGCGCCGAATTGACCGTGGCGCAAGAAGCAGGGGCAGCCGGCGCGGACCCCGCCGACTGCCCTGTCCACGATTACGCTGGCAACCAGGCCTAGCGCGAGAAGCTACGCAGGAGACCGCCCGTGATCGCCCAAGACACGCCGGACCCCGCGATGATCAGGAGCAGCTGGAGAACAGCATCATCCCCACTGAGTGCCCGTCCTATTCCTTGCACGAGTCCGCCGCGATCGCCGGGTTCCATGTCGCTGCCCTGGCCGAATCCCGAGATCGTGCGCATCTCGGGGAACCAGGCAATGCAGGCGGCGGCTCCAAGAATGGCCAAATCGCAAGCCGCGACCTTGAGGATGACATTGGATGAGATGGGCGCGGAATGCTGCAAACCCATCAGGCTCTCCCGGATCTGGTGTGACGAGAATCGGATTCCCAATTGGACAATGGGCCTATCTGCCGAAGGGGTTGAAGTCGGTGGTCGTGTCAAAAACATCCAGACTCTCGGCGCGCTTCAAGCCATTGACAACCAGGTAGGTCAGTGGCGTGGCCAGCGCCTCGTAGCCGCTCTTGGCCAGCCACAGCGAAACAATCGCCGTGCCGAGCGCGCCTGCCGGAAGTAGGCCGATGTAGGCAATGGTGATGAAGATCGCCGAATCGGCGCCCTGCCCCACAACCGTGGAAAGGATCGTGCGCAGCCACAGCCATCGGCCGGAGGTCATCACCTTGAGCCGCGCGAGCACCAGCGAGTTGAGGAACTCGCCCACCAGGTAGGCCGCAAATGACGCCGCCAGCAGGCGCGGCGTCGAGCCGAGGATCGCCCAATAGGCCTGCTGAGCATCGGTCGCACTTGTGTACACCCCGGCGTTCCAGAACGCGGCCGCGGGCAGCCACCCGGCCAGCCAGATGGCCCCCACCGCCAAGAGGTTGCAGGCGAAGCCGGTCCAAATGACCTGTCGGGCGCGCGCGTATCCGTACACTTCGGTCAGGACGTCGCCGAAGATGTAAGTGATCGGAAAGAGAATCACGGCAGCCGGCAGAACGAGCGGGCCGACCTGCACAAGCTTGGCCGCGATGATGTTCGAGATAAGCAGCGCGGTGACAAACACGGCTGTCACCAACGGGTAGAAGCGCGGGGTCTTCATGCGTGTGTGGAATGACCGGGAGGCTATGCGCCGCTGGGCGCGGCAGCGGGAGTCTTCGCGTGCACCGCCCTTACGGCGATGGCGATGCCGCCGCGCGCTTTGAAGGCACCCACGACCTCGATCCAGTGCGGATCCAGCGCCAGGCGCAGGTCGTCGAGGATGGTATTGACCACGTGCTCGTGGAAGACGCCTTCGTTGCGATACGACCACAGATAGAGTTTGAATGACTTGGATTCGAGAATGCGCTGGTCGGGCACATAGCGCACCGTGAGCGTGGCGAAATCGGGCTGGCCGGTGGCCGGGCACACGCAGGTGAACTCATCCGTGGCCAGCGTCACCGTGTAGAAGCGCCCCGGCGTGTGATTGGGGAAGGTCTCCAGCTTCTTGGAGGGTTGGGCGTCTCGCCCAAGCAGCGTCAGGCCGTCGAGATCGGAGGGTTGAGTGGTCACATTGGGCTCCCGGCTGCTGATCGAGCGGCTGGGCTGGCAGCACGCACTTTCTCCCACAGGCGGCAGAATGTGCATGTGCCCGGCGCAGACGTCGGCTGCCCGCAGGTGAGGCAGGTATTCAATTCTGAGGCGGGCGGCTGGGGCGCGAAGAGTCCTTGTTCCTTGGCTTGCAGGAAGCTGAGGTAGAACTGCAGCTTGGTCCCCGGCCGTTCGCCCTCCATGGTATTGAGGATATCCTTGTTGTAGAGCGTCGTCGAGCCTACGGCAAACGGGCATTCATCGTAGATGTATTCGATGCCCCGCAGCAACGCATAGGCTGCCGTCTCGCGCTCGTAGATGCGGCAGAAGGGCTTGGCCTTGCGCGCCAACCCGGGGTGGGTCGAAAGCAGAACCGGCGCCTGGCGCACCAGATAGCCCCCCGCCCAGTGCAGCGTGTTCTGCATCAGCACCGCCGCCTCATCATCTAGGTTGTGGCCGGTCACGAGCACGCCGAACCCGCCGTCGCGCGCCACGCGGTTCATCACGTGGCGCTTGACGAGCCCGCACACCGAACACGGCTTGCCGTGTCCGCGGTTGGAGATGGTTGCCGCCTCGGGGATGGTCGCGCCGTACAACTCGCGCACGTCCACCACGTTCAGCTTGAGCGCTCGCTCATCGGCGAACTTCTGGCTGAGATCCCGCGAGGTGAGGGAGTAGTCGGCTTCGCCCTGGATGCCCAGCCCGATATACAGCCCCTCGGTGGAGTAGCCCAGCCGCCACAGAATGTCCCACAGCGAAAGCGAGTCCTTTCCGCCGCTCACGGCCACCAGCACGCGCTCGTCGCGTTCGAACATGCGATAGTGCTCGATGGCCTTCTGCACCTGCTGCGGCAGCCACTCCAGGTAGTGCTCGCGACAAAGCGCCAGCTTGTGCTGGCGCATGTTGATGGCGGCCTTCTCACCACACATGCGGCACTTCACGGTCGACCTCCGCGGATGTGCTGGCGCAGCGGTGCGTCAGCCACCTTCTTCACGCCGATCGTCAGGAAGAGGCAGGCGACAAGCATCGCCTGGATCACCGGACGCTCGAAGTACAGGCCCAGCGCGAACATGCCGCCGAGACCGATCAGCCACGCCAGGTCCCAGTGCCGCGTGAGTAGCAGGACCAGCAGCGCCGCGCCGATGCCAAGCAATGCTTCGCGCGGTTGGAGGATGACCATCCCGCCCAGGATGGCCGCCATGCCCTGCCCGCCCTGGAAACGCGCGAAGATTGAAAAATCGTGCCCCAGGGCAACCGCAACCGCGGCCAGGTAGGGCAGCAGCGTCTCGCTACTCAGCACCTTGGCCAGCCACACGGCCAGCATGCCCTTGAAGATATCTACCACGCCGATGGTGACGCCGGGAATGCGGCCGAGGGTGAGGTAGGCGTTGCGCGCACCCAGATTGCCGTCGCCCGTCCGCCGCAGGTCAACCCCGTAGCGGCGACCCACCAGGTATGCAGTTGGGAAGGATCCGATCAGATACGCGCCAACCAAGATTAGCCACGCCGGGGGATTCATCCGACGCTCCTTCGCTGCCTGGCCCGGGCGCTAACCGCCCGAGATGACGGCGACCAGCCGGATATCTTCTCCGGGCTTGAGGATGACATCATCGGTGAGCAGCTCGCCGCCGCGTGTGGCGAGAATCGCCTCCGGAGAGAGCCCGACCTTGCGGATCGCATCGCGCAAGGTCGTTCCTGGAGCGACCTCGTAGCACTTGCCGCGGAAGGTCAGGTGCGCCCGATCGCTTTCGCTGGTCACCTCTTCATTCTACCTTTGCGCGAATGGGCAAGTCAACCAAGCCTTTGGTCTCTCGTGCATTCTGGCACCAGGGTGTCTGGCGGGCCCCCATCAGGCGGGAATCCAAGCCGAATCCTGCGCAAGCACCTCCCGGGCGCAAACGGGGTTTATAGAGACAGGAAGCACCCCACCTCAACCACACCGAGGGAGCAGCGACCGATGGGCAAAACTGTGATTGTCACCGACAGCACCGCGTACATTCCGAAATCGGTTGTCGAACGCTATGGGATCCGAGTCGCGCCGCAGATTCTGATCTGGGGCAAGGAGACGTTCCGCGACGGCGTCGACATCCTGCCGGACGCCTTCTACGCCCGGCTGAAGACCTCCAAGGTAATGCCTTCGACCTCGCAAGTCTCGCCCGGGACGCTGACCAGCATCTTCCAGCCGATCCTCGACGCCGGCGATTCGGTGCTGGGCGTGTTCATCAGTGGCAACCTATCAGGCACGATGGCCTCCGCCATCCAGGCCAAAGATGGGCTGGTGGGGCAGCCCATTGAACTGGTCGATTCGCGCACGACGGCAATGGCGCTGGGCTTTCAGATTCTTGCGGCGGCCAGGGCGATCGAGGGCGGCGCCTCACTGAAGGAAGCCGCGGACATCGCCCTCCGGGCCCAAGATAACACGGGGGTCATGTTCGTGGTCGACACGCTCGAGTTCCTGCACCGTGGGGGCCGAATCGGCGGTGCGGCCAAGTTCCTGGGGACTGCCCTGAGCCTCAAGCCGTTGCTCGAGGTGCGCGAGGGCAAGGTGGAAGCGATTGAACGCGTGCGCACCAAGACCAAGGCGCTGGAGCGGATGCTCGACCTAGTTGAAGAGCGGATCGGAAAGCGCACACCCGTGCGGCTGGCGACGGTGCATGCCGCGGCGCAGGATGAAGCTCAGCGAGTACTGGAGACCGCGAAGGCGCGTTTTGCCCCCGTGGAGACCTATCTGACCGAGGCCAGCCCGGTGGTTGGCACGCATGCCGGTCCAGGGACGGTGGGCCTGGCTTACTGCGCGGGAGTGTAGCCGGGGCGAGTGGACAACGGCTGCCATGGGGGGAACGTCCAGGGCGAGAACGTCGAAACCCACAGGCCCAGCTGTCGCAATGATATCCGCAGGGCGGGACTCCCCCCGCCCTGCGGCACAAGTTGGTGAAACAGGTGCCCTCAAGTCGGCGCCGGATCTCGACGCATGATCCGGTGCGACGAAAACGGGTAGGCTCGGCTGGGGGGTTGGGGATCCCGGCCTTGACGGAAGCGCATGCGAGGGATACAATCCCCGTCCAGTAAGGCATGTCAACCGATGCGGGGTAGAGCAGTGGCAGCTCGTCGGGCTCATAACCCGGAGGTCCCAGGTTCGAGTCCTGGCCCCGCTACCTTGAAAGAACCGTAGCCCGTCAGGCTACGGTTCTTTTATGAGCCCGGAGGTCTGCGATGGCGAGAATCCTTCCGTCGAGGAGAAATCGCCATGAACCGCAGTACACCGGGCTCATCAGGCAACCGTAGCACGCCGGGTTCAACCCGTGAGCACTCTGGTTCCACCCCTTCCGTACCCCTCAGCACGGCCCTGGTAGCGTTCACCAACGCCAAGTTCGCCGAAGGGCTCTCTCCCCGCACCATCTCTTCCTACACAGATGACCTTGGCAAATGGATCGAACGAACCG
>JAPLGX010000209.1 GCA_026389925.1 Chloroflexota bacterium | reverse complement strand
CACAGCACTCGAAGAGGATGCAGATCATCCTAGGAGAGTGGCGCCCGACACACATCGGTCGGGGGACGCATTCCTGGCCGATGCCGCTGGCCCAATTGGGTTTAGTCCAGATGGACCAAGCCTTGTCGAAAGGCCAGCGTGACCGCCTCCGTCCGGCTGGCGGCGCCGAATTTGCGCAGGATGCGGCCGACATGCATGCACACAGTGGCCGGGCGAATGCCCAGGCGAAGCGCGACTAGCGGGTTGGTCAACCCGCGCGCGACCAACTGCAGCACTTGCTTCTGCCGCACGGTAAGCGCGACCTCGTGCCGTCCCACGCGATCCAAGAGGGCGATGAGCATCTGCGCCGCGGTCCCTGAAATCATCGTTCGCCTCGTCGCTGCATCGCGAACGGCCTCGGCCAGTTCTCGAGCCGAGAGGCTCTTGAGCAAGCAGCTGACCGCTCCACCCAACAGGGCCTTAGGGATGAGTTCCTGCTCCGACACACCGGCCCGCCCAATCACCTGCGCCTCTGGGCCTCTGTCACGCATGCGTAGCAGCAGCCGCTGTCCGTCTGCGGAGGGCAGGCCAAGATCCAGCAGCACCACGTCGGGCCGCTCGAGGCTGCACAAGGCCAGTGCCTCCTCCGCCCGGCCGGCCAATCCGACGACGCGCATGTCGGGCACGTCATTCAGTCAGGCCGCCAGACCGAGACGAACCATCTCGTGGCCATCGACAACAAGGACGCGTATGCGGGATGGACGCGGCATGCCGGCCCGGGGCCTATGGACGCGCGTCATGCGTCGCGCATGCACCCGATGCTAATAACGAAGAGCCCCAGCCGCATCCGCCGGCTGGGGCATCTGGAGATCGTCCTTTTGGTGGGAGGAGGAGCTAGTCCAGGCGGACTAGGTTGTGCTTGAGGGCTAAGGTCGCCGCCTCGGTTCGGCTCGCGACCCCGAGCTTGGAGAGGATGCTGCTGACGTGGTTCTTGATGGTAAAGCGGCTGACCTGCAAGCGCTGTGCCATATCCGGGTTCGAGAGCCCGGCCACCATCAAGGTGAGCACCTGCCGTTCGCGCTCGGTCAAGTCGTAGCCGGGAGGCCGGGGCTGGGTGGCGGCGCCGATGAGCACCCGGGCCGCCTCTGGCGCGAGGGAAGGACGCCCGGCATAGGCCGCACGGATGGCCTGAGCCAACTCCGCCCCCGAGACATTCTTGAGCAGGCAGCCGATGGCCCCCGCCTGCAGTTCGGCCCGAACCATTTCTTCTTCGCCGAAACTTGTGAGGGCGATGATGCGGATGGCTGGGTAGCGTTCGTGGATGGTGCGCGTGGTGCTGATCCCGTCCACCTCGGGCATCACCAGATCCATCAAGACCACATCCGGCGATACCAGGCGGCAGCGCTCGATGGCTTCCTGGGCGCTTGCGGCCTGACCGACCAGTTCAAGATCGGGGCAAGCCCGCAGGAATGCGGCCAAACCTTCCCGCAGCATATCGTGATCGTCGACGACCAGGACGCGAATGGGTTTGGCCTCGCTCATTCCTTCATTCCTTCATGGGCCGGCCAGTGGACGGCGATGCGGGTGCCCAGTCCGGGGGCGCTCTCGATCTCAAGCATACCTCCAATCGCCTGGGCCCGTTCACGCATGACCGAAAGCCCCAGGCCGTCGGCGCGCGGGAGGCCCGGGTCGAAGCCGCGGCTGTTGTCGCGCAGTTCCAAGGGCACGGTCGTTTGCCCGCGCCCGACAGGCCCATCCATGCCTGCGTCGCTTGAGCATGCTTGGCCGCGTTAGTCAAAGCCTCAGATGCGATCCGGTACAGACCGATCTTCACCTCCGCCGGGGGCGCGCGGTGGCGCTGCACGTCGAGGTGAATGTCGAGCTTCTTGCGGCTCGAGACGCGGTCGGCGAGTTGCCGCAGCAGTTCGCCCAGCTCGGCTCGCTGGGGCGCCGCCGGGCGCAGCTCCAGGAGGAGCATGCGCGTTTCGGCCAGCGCCCCACGCGTCAACTGTCGCAGCCGGGCCAGGTTGTGCATGGCCTCCTGCTGGGCATCGCGCACCTGGTCGGGCACCACCTCCGCCAGCAGGCTCGCCGTCCACAGCCTCTGGCTCACCGCATCGTGCAGATCGCGAGCCAGGCGGTTGCGTTTCTCCAGCACGGCGGCTTCCCGGGCACGCGCATACAGGTGGGCGTTGGCGATAGCAACCGCGGCTTGCGCCGCCAGCGACTCGAGCACGGCACGGTCGTCTTCGTCAAACGCGTCGGTCCGGTCGCTCTGGACGTCGAGCACACCCATCACCGCCTGCTGCGTGCGTAACGGGATCACCAGTTCGGACCGCGTGTCAGCCGAATCTGCGAACGCGACATAGGCCGGATCGAAGCGGACATCCGGTACGAGGAGGGTGACGCCTTCAGCCGCCACTCGGATGAGACCCTCCTGGCCAATGCGGAAACGCGGCGGCGGATGGCCGGGCCGATCCCAGCTGGCGCCCGCTCCCGCCTTCATCACGGCCTGGTCGCCTTCGATTAGACCGATCCCGACCAGGGAGTAGCCCAGCCGCTCATGAAGCGGGCCCACAATCTCGCCTACCACCTCTTGCACATCCAGGGAGGAGGTGATGCGCCGCCCTACTTCGCTGATCACTCGAAACTGTTCGGCCCGCCGCTGCTGGGCGCGGTACAGCCGTTGCCCTTGAATAGCCACCCCCAACTGCTGTCCGACCGTCGTAAGCAATTGTGGCGCATGATCATCGAGCGCCTCGCGCACCGGCGAGGTGACGAACAGCACACCATGGGCCACGCCGCGGGCCGTGAGCGGAACGCCCATCAGATAGCGCCTCTCCGCGATCTCTTGAACCGCACTCTGGCGCAAGAATCTTTCCGCTACAAGGTCCAGGACGATCGGCCCCGATGCGACCGCCACGCGCGCCAGCGGTTGGGGGTCGGTTGCGGAAAGCGAGAGTTGCCCGCGCAGGTCATCCGACAGTCCGCGGGTGGCGGTGAGCTGGTTGGGTCCCCCCTCGGGTTCGCGCAGGAAAATGCCGCCCGCGGGGAGATCCAGCGCGCTCAGAATCACAACCAGCGAGGACTCGAGCAGCTCTTGGACGTCCAGCATCAAGCTGCCGGCCGCGGTGACCGCACTCAGCGTCGCCAGAGCGCGATTGCGATCCTCCACCTAATGCTCGGGCTCGCGGTCGCTTTCCTCGAGCCGGACAGCCATGCGGTTGAACTGCTCAGCCAGGTCCTCTACCTCATCGCCGGTGGCCGCCGTCACTCTCCTGGCCGAAATTCCCGTCGGCGATCTCCTGACTGGCTGTGATCAATCCCTGGATGGGGCGGGTCAGCCGTTGTACCCCGAAGGCGACGATCACCACCGGAACGACCAGGCCGAGACCGACCAGGACCAGGATGAGGCGCCGCTAGCCGACAATCGAGCCGATCAGAGACGTCCAGGGTTCTTCGGTGACAAGGCCCCAGGTCGTGCCGGGAACCGGAGCGAAGGAGGCCACGATCTCGACGCCCGCCGCGTTGTGCGCGCGAACCGTTCCAGAGTCGCCTCGCAACGCGCGCTGTACCACATCCTGGGCGGCGAAATCTTCGCCAACGTGGGACGCATCGGAATGGAAGATGACCTGCCCCGGGCTGTTGACGATGCACGCGCTGCCCAGCTTGCCGGTTCGCGCCTTCACTGCGGCCACCACCCGCAGAAAGAGCGTGCGCTGGCTGACCAGTTCCTGCTCATAGAGGCCTTCCGCGCGGGTCAGGCTGGCCCGCGAGCCGGCGTACGCTTCCAGCTGCGCGCCCAGTTGATCGGCCAGCAGTTGAGTCAGTTCGCGGTCGCGCTGGATGACGAGATCGAAGGCAAGCTGGCGGAAGGCAAAGGCCGCCAGCAGAACGACCGCCACGAGCAGAAGCGCTGTGGGGAGGAAGGTCCAGGCGAGGATCTTCGATCGGAGATCGAGAGTGATGCGGCGCGATATAGTCGTTTCCAATCTCGCTGGACCTAGTCTATCGGGGAATCGTTAGGCGATCGCCCTCATCTGCCTCATCCGCCGTCATCCGCCGCCCGATGGATTCCCGGCATGCGGGCGAGCACAGTCGCACCAATTGTGCTAACCTTCGTCCGCCCGATCGTCCGATCATACTCAGCTGCAGCTCAGGGATTCCCCCGGCATGCGCATCGTCGAGACCACTTCCCTCTCCGACCCGCTCTTCCCCGCATGGCTCGACTTGTACGAGCAGTCTTTCCCTCCCGCCGAGCGGGTCCTGGTCTCGACCTTTGTGCGTGCGCTTGCCGCCCCGGAGGCTCCATTGCCTCACACGCTGCTGGCGGGCGTCGAAGGTGATGGAGGCCTGGTCGGTCTTGCGGACTTCCAGGTCTTCCCTCAGCAGCGGGTGGCCTACCTATGGTACCTGGCCGTTGCCCCCGAGAAGCGAGGCAGCGGGTTGGGGACCCGGATTTATCAGGCCATCCTGGCGCGACTCTCGGCCGAGGTGCATGCGCTGCTCTTGGAAGTGGAAATCCCCTCGCTTGCTCACGGCCCCGCCGAGCGCCAATTGGCCGAACGGCGCATAGCCTTCTACCGGCGCCTGGGTGCCCAGGTCCTGGAGGGCATTCACTACCTGCAGTCGGTCGGGCCGCATCAGGCCCCAGTGACGATGCACCTGATGGTTCACCCACAAGGGATATTCAGCCCCGAGCAAGCCTACACGGCAGCCCGCGAAATATGCGGCGACCTGGTCGCACGCACCGGTCCGTTGGCCTACGGCTGAGGGCCGGCCATCCATACTCCACCGCGAGGCAACCCATGCTTGAGAACACTGAACTGATGGCCGTGATCATCTCGCTGGTTTCGCTCGGTGTTTCGGTTTACGTCGAGCGGCGTGCCGCCCGCCTGAGTGACGTCTCCTTCCGCCGCACCGCGGAGCACGATCACATTTCGGCGTTGCTGGAACTCGACCGCGTATTGATCGCCAACCCCGTAGTGTGGGCCATCTGTGGTGATCACCCCCTGGCTCGAGGGCGTCAGGCGGAGACGGAGGGCTGGCGGCCGCCAGGCGCGAGGCCTTCGTCTACTCACACATCAACGTTTTTGAGTTGGTCCACGATTTCTGCCACGGCTCGATCCGCATGAGCACCTGCGACAAGCGTTACTGATCGGCCTAGGACCGCTCCATCCGCCAGTTCTTTCGCTCCAGCCGCGAGGCGCGCGCCATTTTCCGCCAGCCGCGCGCGCAGGAAATCTACGCCGAGACCTTCACTCGTTACGCCTGCCGGCTGATTGACGACGTGGAGGCCGAGGGCACAACTCCGGGGATACATAAGCCGCAAGCGAAAGGCGGCACCCGTATGAGCACACTCCGCTCGACGCGTGCGCAGACAACCGTCCATCCATCCCCAGCGAACTGAGGCCCTGCGGCGATTCTCCCCCTGCGCGCAAGGTTCCAGTCATGGTATGGTGTTCTGCACATGGAGGCGGCGACTCACGCACCGCCAGCCTCGGGGGCATTGGGGACTTCTATGGATACACTGCTGATCGCCGTCTTGGCCGGACTCGCCATCCTGCTGGTCTTGATTCTCGCGCTCATTATCGCGCTGCTGGTACGGCGCCCGGCCGAAGGCGGCGCCGTGGTTGGCCCGCTGCAAAGCCTGACCCAATCCATCGGCGCCTTGCAGAGCGAGGCGCGCACGCTGGCCGAACGTCTGGCCGCCATGGAGCGCGGTCAGGCCAAGGTGGGCGAAGACGTGGCCGCGGTTTCAACCCGCCTGGTGTACACCGGCGCGCTCGCCCAAGGGCTCACCGACACAACCGCCTCGATTCGCGAGGGGCTATCTTCGGCCCAGGAATCGCTCAGCGCCTTGCGTTCACAGGCCTCCGCCCGCCACGATATCGAACGCCAGACGGCGGAATCGATCCGTCGCCTGGAGGCGGTCATCGCCGGAACGCAATCGCGCGGCGCGGCCGGCGAGAACATCCTCGACCTGGTGCTGGCACAATTGCCGGCCGAATGGCAAGTGCGCAACTTCCAAATCGGCAACAAGACAGTGGAGTTCGGCCTGCGCCTGCCCAACAACCTGATCCTGCCCATCGACAGCAAGTGGACCGCCGCGGGTTTGCTCGAACAATTGGCCGACACTCGCGATCCGGATGAGCAACAACGCCTTAAGGCACAGATTGAGAAAGCTGTGCTGGCCAAGGCGCGCGAGGTGCGCAAGTACATCGATCCGAGCACCACCGCAAGCTTCGGCGTCGCCGCCGTGCCGGATGCGGTGTACGACCTGTGCGCCGCCGTGCGCGTCGAAGTCATGGAGATGGGCGTGGTGCTGCTGAGCTATAGCCTCTTCATCCCCTACCTGCTCTTGGTGTACCAGACCACGCTCAACACGACCCACGATTTGGACCTGCAGCAAATCAGCGCCTACCTCCAGCGCACACAGGAGAGCCTGACCGCCCTGCAAGCGGAAGTCGAAGGGCGTCTCTCCAAGGGCATCACCATGGTCGAGAACTCACGCGACGAGCTGCGGCTCTTGGCGAGCCGCGCGGCGCTGGGGCTCACCAGCGTGCAGCTCTCATCGGGGGCGCAGGCCGACGCGCCAACTCTCCGCGCCGATTGATCCCCGCCGGCTGGACCATCGAATCTGGGTCCGCCGACCCTCACCTCCACGACCGGACGCTGGCGTAAAGTGAGTCCCTCGGCTCGCGTTGCGCTCATTCGCCGCGGCCGGGCTGCGTTCCACGACAGCACACCGTGCTATAGTTGCCCCGTCTATGGTCGACACACCCGCCTCCCTCACAATTCCTGCAACGGTTGCTCCCCATTCGCGTGCCCGGGCCATCGCCGAAGCGGTCATCGCCTCGATGATTTGGGCCACCTCGTTCGTTTTCGTCCGGCTGGGCATGGACGAAGTCGGTCCGCTGACCATGGCCGGCCTGCGCTATTTCGGCGCCTTCCTGCTCATGCTGCCCTTCATCCGCTGGCGACCCAACGCCCGCGCCTTGCGCTCAAAGGGCGTTTGGCTCAGGTTGATTGGGATTGCGCTGGGTGTCTACACGGTGGGCAACGGAGCGCTCTACTGGTCGCTGAAGTACATCTCACCCACCACTGCCTCTTTCATCGTCGGGCTGCTCCCGCTTCTGGTGCTGACAGCCGGGATCGCCTATTTGCACGAACGGCCCACCCTTTGCCAGGTTGGCGGCGTGGTGATGTGCGTGGCGGGGTGTGCGTTGTTCTTCGCGATGGGGCTGAAGCCGGGTCAACCGCTTGGCCTAGTGATTGCCGCAATGGGGGTGGTGGGCTTTGCCGTGTTTGCCATCCTCAGCCGGGATGTGGCGCGCATGGGCCAGCTCGACACTTTCACCTTGACCGCCCTGCCCTTGGGGGTCGGCGGCGCCTCGCTGCTCATCCTGGCCATTTCGGTCGAGGGAGTCACGCTGCCCTCACGGCAAGTATGGGCCATTGTCGCCTGGCTGGCCTCGATCAACACGGTGGTCGCCTACATCCTCTACAATCGATCGCTCAAGATCCTGACCGCTCTCGAAGCCAATGTGGCCATGAACCTCTCGCCTTTCGCGACGGCGCTGATGTCATTCATGATCCTCGGCGAACGGTTGACGCCCCTGCAAATCGCTGGCATGGTCATCGGCATTGTGGGCGTCGCATTGGTGCAGGTTTCGGCTCGCCCGAGCGTTTGAGGCTCCGGCGTGCACGAGAGCTGTGCGAGCGCCCGACGTGTTGCCCAGGAGGGCGAGGTGACCCCAGAAGCCAATGCGGAAGTGGCTGCCCTCTCGGCCGCAGCCGAAGCGGCGCAGGCGCTCGCCGCGTTCCGAAGTAACTACCCCTCCCGTTCGCTGGAGATTGAGGGTGTGGCCTGGACCTATCGCGTGGGCGGCGCCGGGGGCAGGCCTGTGCTGCTTCTGCCCGGGCTGCAGGGCGCAAGCGAGGCCGCCTTCGAACTGGCCGAGTACTTCGCACGAACGCGGCGGTTCATTGCACCCTCGTACCCAGCCGAGGCCACGACCATGAGCGCATTGGTCCGCGGTTCGGCAGCCATTATGGAGGCGGAGGGTGGCGGAGCCGTGCACGTTCGCGGCGCATCGTTGGGCGGGCTGGTAGCGCAGCGGCTGGTGCGGCAGGCGCCGCAGTGGGTGCGTTCGCTCATCCTTTCGCATACCGGGGCGCCCAACCCGGAGGCCGCGCGCACCAACTGCCGGGTCCTGACCTTGCTGCGTCTGATGCCCGCCGGCTGGGTGAGCGTGCTCATGCGCACCACAAGCGAGCGGGCGCTGACCCCGCTGACCGATGCGCGCCGCGAATTCTGGCGGGCCGCGAACAGCGAGTTGTTGCGCGAATTCACCAAGCGCGCCGTAATTGCGCGCTACCTAGCCACGGTCGATTTCGACCGCACTTCCCACTTCTCTGCCTCAGACCTGCGCTCCTGGCCGGGTCGCATGCTCATCCTCGAAGGCGATGACGACCCGCTGGTGGATGCCCCCGCCCGCGCTGCGCTTCGAGCGCTCTACCCGCAGGCCCAGGTTCACACCTTCCACGGAGCGGGACATGCGGCGGCCATGGCGGACGTGCCCGGCTATGTAGGGGTCATTGAAGGATGGCTTGCAGATGGCGGAGACTGAAATCACCGCCCCGCGTCTCGTTGGACATGAGTCGGATCGTGCACGTGGGCACGGCGAAGCCGAAACGCCCGAAGGCGCGGAACGAGCGGTGGCTCATCCACGCGCCCCCGCATTCGGGGTGAGGTCGCACTCTACCGTCCTCCCGTCCACGGCCGGAAGCCATCCAACGCCCTCGATGGCAACTCTTGCCACCGGGAAGCGCTCCAAACAAGGCTGACGCAACTTACCCGCAAGATTCACGCAAGAAGAGCGGTGGGTAATCGCCTTACAATGATGGCGCAAGTCCTGCACCTTACCAGGGTCCGATAAAGGCAAAACCGGCGAAAGCCGGTGACGCAAAGCCATTGGGTCTAACACCACCAGCGGTGGTCACGACTGCCAGGTTGCCGAAGACGCTCAAACTCAGTTTTGAACTTGCACCGTGTCTCTCGGGCCTGGCCATGCCAGGCCCGTTTGTTTTTCTCCGCTGTGGGTGATCCCTTCGGACCCTCGTCGCTGCGAGAACGACCGGCACGCGCCGGAGGAGGTGATCCTCATGAGTGCTAGCTTCCAGTCTGCGCGTTCCAGCTTCGCCGGGTGGCACACACCGCTCCGCCCGCGCCGCGGCCAGGCGGCCGTCGAATTCGCGCTCATCTTGCCAGTCCTGATCTTGATCGTTTCATCGGTCTTCGAGTTCGGGCGATTGTTCATCGTTTACAGCAGCCTGTCGAACGCTGCGCAAGAAGCGACCCGCTACGCCGTCGCCTCTGGAACGAATGGTTCGGGCACCCTGCACTTCCTCGACTGCGCGGGCATCCGCGCGGCCGCCAAGCGCTCGGCCAGCCTGCATGCTTTGGAAGATGGCGACATCGAGATCTGGTACGACGACGGCGACAGCACCGCTTACGACAGCAGCACCTACCTGGCATTGTGCGATGGGCATCCAGCGCCGAGTCTGATTCAGACCACCGACCGGATCGTGGTCTCCGTCCGCTCGACGTACCAGCCCATGCTGCTTATGTTCGATCTTCCGCCGCTGCCGGTGACGTTCCTGTCGGCCCGCACAATTATCAAGGAGGTCCAGTCCTGACGGACTGGGCATCGGAGATTGCCATGTATCCGACAACCACCTCCGCCCGTTCCATTCCGACCGCACGCCGTGCACTCTGTCTGCTCCGCCGGCGGCAGGCAGGGCAGGGTCTGGTTGAGTTCGTCCTGGTCAGCGTGATGGTTCTGATTCTGACCATGGGGCTCGCGGACCTCGGGCGCATGTATTACACGTTCATCGCCCTGCAAACGGCTGCCGGCGAAGGCGCGAGCTTCGCCCAGGTGTACCCGGTGTGCGTGACGCCTGCCAACTGTGCCAATCCCGACAACGTGACGTACCGCGTGCAGAATTCGGCGCCCCGCGCCGGCCTCGTGGACTGGGCCAGCACGACCGTTGCCGTCGAGGTGCCCCATGGGACAGTTGCCGGGGAGCCGATCGAGGTCACCGTGAACTACCGCTATCAGCTCATCGCACCCTTCATGAATCTCATCGTCGGCGACGACGCCTTCGACTTGAAGGCGCGCGCATCCGGCGTCATCCTGCGCTAGCTCAACCGGGTGCGCCAGACCCGGCCCTGCGCGCGAAAGCGAGGCTGCAATGACACAACCTTCGCTCCGGAGATCCGGCCGCTCTCTCTTCGGCTGCGCACCGCGCACCATGCCGGAGCGCCGTCTGGGTGGCCAATCGCTGGTGATCTTCGCCTTGCTGCTCGTGGCGTTGGCCGGTATGGTCGGGCTGGCGTTGGATGGCGGGAACATCCTGATGATTCGCCGCCAGGGTCAGAATGCGGCCGACCAGGCTTCGCTGGCGGGAGCCTTTGTCATGAGCCGCTTCAATCTCGGCGAGCAGCCGATCCACCAGTTGTGCGGCATGGCCAACGCCGCCCTCACCACAAAAGCCAGGGCGCAGGCCAGCGAGTACGGCTATCAGAACGACACCCACGATGACTGGGTAACGGTTTCGTGCCCGCCGACCCAAGGAACCTACACTGGCCAGCTCGCCTATGTCGAAGTGAGTGTGCGCGCGCAGATCCCCACCGCGCTCATTCATCTGGTCTATGACGGATCGGCCGAATACACTGTGCGGGCCGTGGCGCGCGGCTTGCCCTTGCGCAATATCGCCCAGGGCTACGCCATCTTCGGCACCGATCCATCCGAGTGCGACACGATCTGGTTCCATGGCAATGCGGATACGCGGGTCGTCGACGGCAACATCTTCTCGAACTCAACGGCCGATAGCGCCCCGAGTTGTGTTTCGGGCCGATTGAGCGGCACCGGTGATGTGACCCTCACCCCCGGGCGCAACTTCGAGCTCAGGGGCGCGTATCG
>JAPLGX010000181.1 GCA_026389925.1 Chloroflexota bacterium | reverse complement strand
GTTCAGCCCAGCCGCCGCTTCGACCTGGGCTTGGGCGGCGCCGGCCATGGCGGCACGATCACCGTCAGCGGCGGGCTGGTGGGCGTAATCCTGGATGCGCGCGGCCGTCCGCTGGTGCTGCCGGCGGAGCGCGAGAAGCAACGCCGCGCCCAGGAAGAGTGGTTGATGCAGATCGGGGCCTGAGAGAGACGATGGACCTGCCAACCCAGACTCACGTTGCCCCTCTGGTAATTGTGCGCCGGCGGCGCGCTTTGCCGCAACCTGGCACGATCACTGCACGCTTGAATCAGAAGGTGCAGGCCGGCGACCTGATCGGTCGAACCACTCTGTATCCCAAGCATTTCCTGATCGACGTCGCCTACCACCTGGGCGTGCCGCCCAAAAAGGCGGACCAGTACTTCCGCTGCAAGGCGGGCGATGCGGTCAGCCATGGCGACATCCTGGCTGGACCCGTGGGCTGGTTGCGCAGGGTGGTGCGCGCGCCGGTGGGCGGCCGGGTGATTGTGCAGGGAGAAGGTCGACTGGTGTTCGAGGCCATCGGCGAGCCGTTTGAATTGCGCGCCGGGCTTCCGGGTGTTGTGGTGGGCATGGAGGCCGAGCGCTCGGTGACGATTGAGACCATCGGTGCGCTGGTCGAAGCCGTGTGGGGCAACGGCCGCGAAGAGGCCGGAGTCCTGCGCGGCCACCCCCTCGGCGGACGCTGAATTGACGCCGGAGGCGATCGACATTGGCCTGCGCAGCACGATTGTCGTGGCGGGCCGGGTGACGCGGCCGGATGTGCTCCAGGCCTTGGCTAATTTGCCGGTGCGCGGGCTGATGGTGGGCAGCATGCCGGCGGCGCTCGTTCCGGCCGCGCGCGAGGTGCATTTCGCGCTGGCGCTCACCGACGGATTTGGCATGCAGCCGATGAACAGCGCCGCCTTTGAACTCCTGGCCACCAACGTCGGCCGCGATGCGAGCCTGAACGCCCAGCCGTTGAACGCCTGGCTGGGCAGCCGGCCGGAGCTGGTCATCCCGCTCCCGGCCGTAGGGACGGCGGATGTGCCGGCGGAGGGCGTGGCGCCGGTGGTCGGTCGCCGGGTGCGCATCATCCGCGCGCCGTACGCGGGCAAGGTGGGCACGATTGCTTCGATGCCGCACGGCCCGGTCGCCTTGCCGAGCGGGCTGTTGGCTGCCTGCCTCGAGGTCGAGCTGACCGATGCGGGCGATGATAAAGGAAGGAGAACCGAGCGATGACCGACAACTTCGACGTGAGCGCACCGCCGCCCGCAGAGGGCGGCAACCGGCTGTTTATCATCGTCGCGGCCATCATGGGAGGGGTGCTGATCCTCGCGGTTGTGGCGCTGTTGGTTTACGCCTTCGTGCTGGCGCCGCGTTTGCGCGCCGGACGAACCGACCAGGTCGCAACGATCGGTGCTCAAAACACGGCTGTGGCCATGAGCGTCACCCAGACAGCCGGGGCGCGCGTCCAGCCCACGCTGCCGCCCTCGACCGCCACCGCGACGGCCACCCCGCTCAAGCCGACGGCAACCCGTGTGGTGGCGTCCACCGGAGCCGCGCCGACGGCGGCTCCGCCATCACCGACCTCGGCCACAACGCCGGTGGCCACTTCGGCCTCCGGCACCGCCGCGCCGACCGCGGCTGTCAGCGCCACCAGCGCTGGAGTAGCGACGCTTTCGCCGGCCACGCTCACCGCCATGGCGCCTAAGGCGGCGGCGAGCATCACGCCGGCGGCGCTGCCCAAGACCGGGTTTGCCGAAGATGCCGGCCTCCCGGGGTTGGTCGTCATCGGCCTGGCGTTGATCGCAGTCGCACTCATTGCGCGTCAGGTGCGCCAGCGGCAAGCCAGCCCCTGACCCCTCGACGAGGCCGGCGGGCCTCCAGCCGAGGGCCGATCCTCGGCGCATGCGCGGTAGGCGCGCTATGGGGTCCATCAATCCAACGATCGGTCACATGAGTCCCCTCTCCATCCAAAGGGAGAGGGGATTTGGTTTTCTTGGAGCGGAGTGGGGCCGCAGGCCCCACCCTCCACTGTGCGCCGGCCTTCTTCGCGATCCCCCATCAGCTTCACGCCAGGCCGCGTGGCCGCTGACTGGCGGCCCGTTGGACCTCAGCTGTGGAATCCGTCGCGCCCTTGACCGGCATTGCGCGAGTGTGGCATAATGGCCGAAACCGAAATCGGCGTTGATGGAAACGAGTAGGCGCCCTGCAATCTGCGCAGCGAGCCCGGGAGTGGTGAGAGCCGGGCGCGGGTCGGGTGCCGAAAATCCTTCCGGAGCTGCTGACCGAAGGCGCCCTGCGCTTGTAGACTCAGCCGGACCGCTCACCGATATGCGAGCGCGGGCATGCACACGTGCCCGGATGAGAGCCTCCTGCGAGGGGGGAATCAGGGTGGTACCGCGGATCTCCCGCCCCTGGGTTGGGCGGGGGATTTCTGTTTAATGAGGCGGGCGCGCCCCGGCGGCGCATCGGAAGCGCGAATGACTGAGCTCATCTACCACACCGATTCGTACCTGCGTGAATTCGAGGCCCAGGTGCTGGAGTCCGGCCCGGCGGGAGTGGTGCTCGACCGCACCGCCTTCTACCCTGGCGGCGGCGGGCAGCCATGCGACCTGGGTTACCTGGAGGCCGCGGACCGCACCTGGCCTGTGAGCGGTGTGCGCAAGGAGAACGCGGTCGTCGTGCACTCATGCGGAGATAATCCGCCTGCCGCTGGCGTGCGCGTCCGCGGCCGTCTGGATTGGGATCGGCGCTACGCGCTGATGCGCGTACACACGGCGCTGCACGTATTGTGCGGTGTCATCTGGCGCGATTACGCGGCGCACGTCACGGGCGGCCACATGGACGTGCTGCGCGCTCGCATGGATTTTGAGTTCGAGAACATGCATCAGGACCTGGTCCGCGAAATTGAAGCGCGGGCGAATCGCGAAGTGGAAACGGCGCGCGAGGTGCGGGTGCGCCTGCTTCCGCGGGAAGAGGCGTTGGCCATTCCGGACCTTATCCGCACCAAGATCAACCTGTTGCCGGAAGGTCTGCGCGAAATCCGCGTGGTGGAAATCGTCGGGCTGGATCTGCAGGCCGACGGCGGCACGCACCTGGCCAACACGCGCGAGGTCGGGGTGATCCGCATCGCGGACTACAAGAGCAAGGGGCGTATCAACAAACGTCTGGAAATCGTCCTCCAGTGATCGGCGTGGCCCGCCGCGCGCGAGTCCCGTAGCGAGAGTGGGAGGCCATGCATGTTCGAAGCGGTCACGTCTCATTTCGACGCCAAGCGGTTGGAGCAGGAGGTGCTGCGCTTCTGGAAGGAGCGCGACATCTTCCATCGTTCGCTCGATAACCGCCGCGGCAACCCGGAGTGGGTATTCTTCGAGGGCCCGCCCACCGCCAACGGCCGCCCGGGGGTCCATCACGTCCTGGCGCGCGCGTTCAAGGATCTCTTCCCGCGCTATCGCACCATGCGCGGATTCCACGTGCGGCGGCGCGGCGGATGGGATACCCACGGCCTGCCGGTTGAGATCGAGGTCGAGAAGGAGCTCGGCTTCTCAGGCAAAGACCAGATCGAGGCCTACGGCATCGACAAATTCAACGAGCGCTGCCGCACCTCGGTCTTCCGCTACATCCAGGATTGGGAGAAGCTCACCGAACGGATCGCCTTCTGGGTCGATCTCAGCGAGGCCTACGTCACCTTCACCAACGACTATATCGAATCGGTGTGGTGGATCCTCAAACAACTCTGGGAGCGCGGGCTGCTGTATCAGGGTTTCAAGGTCGTCCCCTATTGCCCGCGCTGCGGCACGCCGCTTTCCGATCATGAGGTGGCCCAGGGATACGAGGAGGACACGCCCGATCCCTCCGCTTTTGTGCGCTTCCCGCTGCGCGACGACCCGCAAACCTCCTTCCTGGTGTGGACCACCACGCCCTGGACACTCCCGGCGAATGTGGCCTTGGCCGTCCATCCCAAAGTCATGTACGCGCGGGTGGAACGCACCACCGCCGGCGGTCAACGCGAGTACCTCATCCTGGCCAAGGACCTGGTCGACCAGGTCCTGCAGGGCGAGGAGATCAAGGTGGTCGGCGACTACCTGGGCGAGGAATTGCGCGATCGGCGCTACCAGCCGCTGTTCACGTTCATGCCGCTGGAGAAGCCGGCCCACCGCGTGATCCTGGGAGACTTCGTCAACACCGCGGAGGGCACGGGAATCGTCCACATGGCGCCGGCCTTTGGCGCCGACGACATGCAAGCCGCGCTCGAGAACGACCTGCCCATTCCGATGACGGTCGATCCGCGCGGCAACTTCGTTCCGGAGGTCTCGCCCTGGCAAGGGATGTTCGTCAAGGATGCCGATCCGTTGATCGAAAAGGACCTGGCCTCGCGCGGCTTGCTGCTGCGCAGCGGCACGATCCGCCACACCTACCCGTTCTGCTGGCGATGCCACACGCCGCTGCTCTACTACGCGCGCAGCACCTGGTACATCCGCACCACCCAGCTCAAAGAGCGGCTGGTGGCCCTTAACGAGACCATCCACTGGTTTCCGGAGCACATCCAACGCGGGCGCTTCGGCAACTGGCTGGCCAATAATGTGGATTGGGCCCTCGGCCGAGAGCGCTACTGGGGTACGCCGCTGCCGGTCTGGGAGTGCCCGAGCTGCCACCACCAAATGTGTGTGGGCTCGCTGGCCGAACTCGAATCACTCAGCGGCAAGTCCCAGGCCGACCTCGACCTGCACCGGCCACATGTGGATCGCGTCGAATGGCCGTGCCCCAAGTGCGGCGAAGCGGCGATGAAGCGCGTGCCCGAAGTGATCGATGTGTGGTTCGACTCGGGCTCGATGCCGGTGGCTCAGTGGCACTATCCGTTCGAAAACGAGGAACTCTTCCGCGCGCAATTCCCGGCCGACTATATCTGCGAAGCGGTGGACCAAACGCGAGGCTGGTTCTATTCGCTGCACGCCATTGCGACGCTCCTCTTCGACAGCATCGCCTTCCGCAACGTGCTGTGTCTGGGCCTGATCCTGGATGGCGACGGGCAGAAGATGTCGAAATCCCGGGGGAATGTGGTCGACCCGTGGGATGTTCTTAACGCGCACGGGGCGGATGCCTTCCGCTGGTACCTCTACACCGCCTCGCCCCCCGGGCAGGAGCGCCGCTTCTCCACCGATCTGGTTGGCGAGGTCATCCGCAATTTCACACTGACCCTATGGAACACTTACTCGTTCTTCGTGACCTACGCGACGCTTGACGGGTGGCGGCCGGATGAGGCATTGCTGCGCATGGCCAGCCTGGGCCACCCGGCGGGAGGACGCACCGGGCGCAGCTACAACGACCTCGACCGCTGGATTCTCTCCGAGTTGCACGTGCTCACCCGGCAGGTGAGCGAGGCCATGGAGAACTACGATGTGCTCGGGGCCACCCGTCCGGTGGAGACGTTCGTCGACCGACTTTCGAACTGGTACCTGCGCCGATCGCGGCGGCGTTTCTGGCGGGCGGGCGAGAGCGGCGACAAGCAGGCCGCCTACGCGACCCTCTACGAATGTCTGGTGACGGTCGCGCGTCTCATCGCACCGGCCATGCCCTTCCTGGCGGATGCGTTGTACCGCAACCTGGTGGTCTCGCTGAGCAAGGAAGCGCCCGAGTCCGTTCATCTGGCCGACTGGCCCGAGTACGACCGCACGCTGATCGACGAGGGCCTGAACGGGGAGATGCGGCAGGTGCTGCGCTGGGCCTCGCTCGGTCACGCGGCGCGCAACAAGGCCAATCGCAAGGTGCGTCAGCCGCTGCCGGAAATCGCTTTCAGCGTGACCTCGTCGCACGAGGCGGAGATTCTCAAGCGCCATGCGGATCTCTTGGGCGACGAACTCAACGTGAAGAAGGTGCGCCCGCTTGACGCGGCGGGAGAGGTCGTTTCTTACACGCTCAACCCGTTGCCCAAATTGCTCGGCCCCAAATTCGGTGCACGCTTCCCGAAGCTGCGCAGTGCGCTGCTGGCCCTTGACCCCGAACGGGCGGCCCGCGCGCTGCTCTCGGGCTCCCCGCTCACCGTGTCCGTGGAAGGCGAGGAATTCCAGGTAACGCCCGAAGAAGTGGAAGTCCGCCTGACCGCGCGTGAAGGGTTCGCCGTGGCAGAGGAGGGGGGCCTCCTGGCCGCGCTGCGGACCGACGTCACGCCCTCCTTGCTGCGCGAGGGCATGGCGCGCGAATTCGTCCGCCGCGTGCAGGACCTGCGCAAGTCCTCAGGCCTGGAGATCTCGGACCGCATCCGTTTGTTCTACTCGGCCTCTGCGACGCTGGCGCAGGCCATTGAGCAGTTCCGCGATTACGTGATGGGTGAGACCCTGGCGGTCGAGCTCACCGCGGGCGCCGCGCCGGAAGGCGCGCCCTCGGCCAGTGACGGGTTCGACGGTGAACGCGTGACGGTCGGCCTGCTCAAATCGCGCTGAGCACGCCGCGCCCTTCGCCCTGGCGCTGCGGCCCGGCGTGCAAGCGCGAGTCGGGCTGAGCTTGCCGGTATGCTTGGATTACAATTCGGCCCGTGCCTACTTCCTCTCGTGCCACGCTGGTGCGCACCTACGCCATTCTGACGGCGATTGCCGGCGCGATCGTGTTGCTCGACCAGTACACCAAACACCTCGTGCGGACACGCCTGGCGCTGGGTGAGGTGTGGATGCCCCTCGAGTGGTTGGCGCCCTATGTGCGCATCGTGCACTGGACGAATACCGGCGCGGCCTTCGGCCTGTTTCAGAACGGAGGCATGATCTTTACCGTCCTAGCCATCATCGTATCAGGCGCCATCATCTACTACTATCGCAATGTCGAGCGCGCCTCGTGGCTTATCCGCTTCGCGCTGGGGCTCCAGCTCGGCGGTGCGCTGGGCAACCTGATTGATCGCCTGACGCGCGGGACCGTCACCGATTTCGTATCCGTCGGCACTTTCCCGGTTTTCAACGTGGCCGACAGCAGCATCTCGGTGGGTGTGGCCTTGCTGCTCGTCGACATGCTCATCGAGCAGCGCCGCCATCCGGCGCCGACCGAAGAGAACCCCGCACCTCACACGCCGTGAGCGAAACCCGGCACCTCCTGCACGTTGAGCGCGGGGGCGATCGTCTCGATCGCTTCCTGAGCCTGGCCCTCCCTGTGCATTCACGCACCACGCTGCAACGGTTGATCGCCGAGGGTTTCGTGTCGGTCAACGCGCGGGTTCAGGTGCGCAGCGCACTCAAGTTGGAGGCCGGCGATGAGGTGCTGGTGCGCATCCCGCCGCCTGCGCCGATGAACGTCGAAGCCGAGGCCATCCCGCTGGAGGTGGTGTTCGAGAACGATGATCTGCTGCTGATCAACAAGCCGGCCGGCATGGTCGTCCACCCGGCTCTGGGCCACGCGCATGGCACGCTGGTCAGCGCGGTGCTGGGGCGTGCGCCGGAAGTGGAGCAGGTGGGCGAAACGGAGCGACCGGGGATCATCCACCGCCTCGACAAAGACACCTCGGGCCTGATTCTGATTGCGCGAAACGAACCCGCGCAGCGCGCGCTGCAGCGGGCCTTCGCGGAGCGGCAGGTGGAGAAGACCTACCTGGCGCTGGTCGACGGACGCCCGCCCACCGCCTCCGGGCGGATTGAAACCCACGTCGGGCGTGACCCGGTACACCGTCAGCGCATGGGCGTCGTGCCGGCCTCGCGCGGGCGCCCGGCGCTCACCTTGTTCCACACCCTTGAGCCATTCGACAAGCACACCTTGCTCGAGGTCCATCCGCAAACGGGGCGCACCCACCAGATCCGCGTGCATCTGAGCTATATAGGCTGTCCGGTTGTTGGCGATCGGGTCTACGGCCGGCGGACGCCGACGCTTGGTGCTTTGCGCCAGATGCTGCACGCGGCGCGCCTGCGCCTCACCTTGCCTGGCGAGGCCGGCGCGCGCGAGTTTGAGGCTCCGCTGCCCGAGGACTTCGCCGCGATCCTGGCCGCGCTTCGCCGCAGCTGAATCCCGCTAAGGACACGCTATGGACTTCATCGACCTTCGTTCCGATACGGTGACTCATCCCACACCCGAAATGCGCCGCGCGATGGCCGAGGCTGAGGTGGGCGACGACGTATTTGGCGAGGACCCGACGGTGAACCGCCTGCAGGCGATGGCGGCCGAGCGCATGGGCAAGGAGGCCGGCCTGTTTGTGGCCTCCGGGACCATGGGTAACTTGGTGGCCGTGCTCAGCCATTGCGGCCGCGGCGATGAGGTCATCCTCGGCGACCGCGCGCACACCTTCTTGTATGAAGCAGGCGGCGTGGCCGCGCTGGGCGGGGTCCACCCGCACCCGGTGCCCAATCAGACCGACGGCACGCTGCGCGCCGAGGACGTGCGCGAGGCCATCCGCGCAGAGGATGTGCACTTCCCTCGCTCGCGCTTGGTATGCCTGGAGAACACGCACAACCGCTGCGGCGGTGTGGCGCTGACGGCGGGGTACACCGATGACATGGGCCGCCTGGCTCGCGAGCGAGGCCTAGCCCTGCACATCGACGGCGCGCGCATCTTCAACGCCGCGGCCGCGCTGGATGTGCCGGCCGCGCGCCTTGTTCGGGCGGCCGACTCGGTCTGCTTCTGCCTCTCGAAGGCACTGTGCGCGCCCGTGGGTTCGGTGCTATGTGGAAGCCAATCCTTCATCGCCCAGGCCCGGCGCATCCGCAAGCAAGCGGGCGGTGGGATGCGCCAGGCGGGGATTCTCGCGGCGGCGGGGATTGTCGCGCTCGAGACGATGGTCGACCGCTTGCCGGAGGATCACGCCAATGCGCGACGGCTGGCGCAGGGCCTCGGCCAAATCGATGGGATCGTGCTCGATGCAGGATCGCCCTTTACCAACATGGTGTTCTTCGAGCTGGCGCCTGCGGTGAAGAAGTTGGAGGCACGCCAGGTGGCAGAGCGACTGGCCAAACAAGGGGTCCGTGTGCAGGCTGTCGGCCCGAGGCGCTTTCGCGCCGTGCTCCACTATTGGGTGGATGCTCAAAGCGTCGACAGGAGCCTCGAAGCCTTTCGCCAGGTGCTCGCCTCCGCTTAGATCCTGCGATCGGGGGCCGGCCTGCTTCTCGCCGCGAAGTTCTAGAAATCGATGGCCGTCTGGGGCGCCGCCGCGGCAGCGTGGTCCGCGAAGGTCGTCTTCAGATGGGCATACGGCGGAGGTCGGACAAAGATGGCCAAGAGCGGGCGCCCACTGCACGAAATGGCGGGGCCCGCCGCTGCTTCGCGAATCAGACCGACAACCAGCCCGATGCCTGCGCCTCAGGTGCCTACGGCACCCAGCGGTACTCGAGGCTCGGCCCGAGCGCCTGGCGAATCAGGTCCGCCGGCAAGGTAACCCCGCTCATCCGGGAGCTCAGCAGCCCCCACACCGACTGACGTGTGTGAAGGCGAATCACGCGTGGCTCGCCCTCGATCTTGCCCAGTTCGGCAGCCTTGGCCAGCGCCTCCTGCTCGTAGCCCAGCGCGTCAACCAGCTTGAGCTGAAGCGCCTGCGAGCCGGTGAACACGCGGCCGTCGGCAATCGCGCGCACGTCCTCCACCGGCAACCCGCGGCCCTCCGCCACGATCTTGAGGAAGCCCTCGTACGTTTCGTTGACGATGGTCTGCCACAAGGCCTGTTCAGCCTCAGTCATCGGCCGATAGGGGCTGCCGATGTCTTTGGCGGCGCCGGACTTGATGACCGTGAACTGCACACCGAGTTTCTCGAGCAGTCCATGTGCGTCGGGGAACTCGCTGATCACGCCGATCGAACCGGTGAGAGTATGTGGGTTCGCGACGATGTAATCGGCCGCCATGGAGATGTAATAGGCGCCCGAGGCAGCCAGGTCGCCCATCAGCACCACGACCGGCTTGCCGCTCTCTTTGAGCGCATGATAGATCTCATCTGAGGGCACCACCGAGCCGCCGGGGCTGTTGACCCGCAGCAGAATCGCGCGCACGGCTGCGTCGGCCGCGGCCTGGTGGATGAGCGGTAGCAATTCGCCGGAGGCCGCCACCACGGAGGTGTCGAACGGACCGCTCTCGCCGCTGACGATCGTGCCGCTCAGGTCAAGAATCGCGACCGCCGGACCGCTGAACGGCCCGGAGATGTGTTCGAAGCCCGAGGACGAGACCGGCGACTGCGCGGCCAGCGAAGCGGTTGAGAGAAAGAAGAACGCGGCCATACCGGCACAGGCAAACACCGGCAGCGCGAAACCGACGACGACGCCGGCCCGCGCCCACAAGCCCGAGCGAGCCGCGGTGCCTGTCGGCTTCGCCGGATTGTGTGTTGGATTGGGTCCGTCCAAGGTATTCTCTCCTCCCGGCGCGCCGTGCTGCCACGGCCTGCAGCGGCCCGAGCCGAGATGTGCAATGGGTTGCCCGCCGATTGTAGTGCAGCCCGTCTACCGCGCAGGCTCCGCCTCATTCGGCGAAGTGGCGCTCGACAAACTGCGCAACGTGAAGAATCGCCTCGCGCCCTTCAGGGACAAAGCTCGCGGCGAAATGCCAGACGTGCTGCATCCGCGGCCAGACCTCCAGGGTGACCTTCACCCCGGCCGCCTCGGCCCGTGCGGCGAACTCGGTTGAATCGGAGAGCAACATCTCGTCGGATCCGACCTGCAGCAGCAGCGGCGGCAGGCCATGAAGATCTGCGAACATCGGCGAGGCTAGCGGATTGCGCGGGTCGGTCTCGCGCAGGTAGACTCCGACCGATTGGCGCATGTTGCGCGTCTCTAGCACGAGGTCGGAGGCGGCGTGCGTTCGGATCGAGGCGCCGCTCATCGTAAGGTCGGTGGCCGGGGAAAGGCACACGCCCATCCTGGGCAGCGGCCGCCTGCGATCGCGCAAGTCGATCAGCAGCGACAGCACCAGCCCGCCGCCGGCGGAATCGCCGGCGAGGATCAAATCGCTGGGCGGCGAGGGCTGCCCGAGCAGCCATTCGTATGCGGCGGCGGCATCGTGCAGCGCGGCGGGAAAGGGATGTTCCGGCGCGAGGCGGTAATCGATGATGAGCGTGCGAGCTCTCAAAGCCAGCGCAAGGTTGGCGGCCAACGCGCGGTGAGTCCCGATCGAGCCGGCATTGAACGAGCCGCCGTGCAGGTACAGCACGGTCCTCCCGGCGATCAGGTCGGCGGGCAGAATCCACTCGGCAGGAATCCCCGCGGCATTGACCGGCCGGCATTCGACCTTGCCCAGCGGTCGGAACAGGCACGCCATTGCCTCTAGGTCCGCACGGTCCTTTTCCACAACAAGATCGCGGCGGGGCGGTGAGACCACGCGCTGGAACCGCAAGTAAGCTTTCATCATTCCGGCTTGCCACGAATGCATGGATGCCTCCCTGCCGACGGGCGGGCCCTCGCGAGGAATGGGGCGCGCAGGCTTGCGGATCAGCGGCGATGCTTGGCCGCTTGCCACAGGATAGCTAATGCCGAGACTGTGAATAGCGCGATGACCATCGCCGAGACGCGCAGCACAATCCACTCCACACGCAGGTCGGGCTCACCGTGGGCGATATCCGTGAGAGCCAGATGGCTGACTCCCAGTGCAAGGAGGGAGAGCAATCCGAGCCCATAAATGACCCTGATGGCCAAACGAAATCGACTCATGGCGATGAGCCTGCAGGCAGATGAGCGGGCCGAGAGTTGGCCTGCAAGGTGGCCGATGGCTCAATTGTAGCGCCACACGGCGCCGGGCGCGCGGCCACCGGCGAGCGCCGACACTTGATGCGCGCGTGTCAGGGAAGCCCGCCTCGCGTGCGGCACCTTCACACATGCCATCACGACGCCGATGAACGGGCAGCGCGCAACGGCGGCGTTCGTTGGATAGGCCTCGATCGCTTCCGTCGATTCCGATTTGCTCGCCTCACCTGTCCCCACTGGATGTCAGTTGGTAAGCAGACCCTGTGTATCTCAATTGCCCGCAATGGCTTTGCATCATCCGATGGCGCAGATGATTCCGATTGGCTTTGACAACTCTCTGCCTGCATGTTACTATCTGGCGCGCTGTCCCCCTGGGGCGCGCCTCCACTTTGATCCTTGATGACGCAGAACAACGGTCGCCTGGTGGACCGGACGCATCTCCTCGTTGGCGAGGCAGTCGGTAATGGGAAACGCGTGGGCAGTTGTCGGCATCTTCATGATCGTGGCCATCGTACTGCCGGGGGCGGCTCTTATCATGGCCCGGTTGCTCGGTCCGAAGAAACCCAGCCCGATCAAACAACAAACATACGAATGCGGTGTCGAGACGGTGGGCGAGAGTTGGGTGCAGTTCAAGGCCCAATACTACGTCTATGCCCTTGCATTTGTGGTCTTCGATGTGGAAGTGGTCTTCCTCTACCCGTGGGCGCGGGCCTACGGCCAGATGCCCCTCTTTGCCACACTCGAGGGCGCGCTCTTCATTCTTATCCTGGCGGTCGGCCTGCTCTACGCATGGCGCAAAGGTGCCCTGGAGTGGCAGTAGACGCGGTCCGTCCGTCCTCCCGCGCCTATCGTCAAGAGCACGATAGGCGATTTTCTGTCTGTAGGTGATGCACGCATGGTCAACCTGGGTGACTTCTTCTATACGCTGGGGATGTGGCTGCAGAGCCTGCTCATGCGCGCCGGGCTCAGCCAGAGTGCTGCGCGGGGGGTGTTCTCGGCGCTGGTCGCGGCCCTTCTGCCGCTGCTCGCCTTGCTCACCGCCGTCCCGCTCATCTGGCTCGAGCGCAAATGGATCGCGCGCCTGCAAGATCGGATGGGGCCGAACCGCGTCGGGCCGTTCGGCCTATTCCAGGTCTTCGCGGACATGGTCAAGATCTTCACCAAAGAAGACATCACCCCGCTGGGCGCAGATCGCATCGTCTTTGCGCTGGCACCCGTGCTCGCGGTCGCCGGCGTGGTGGGCTTGTGGGCGGTCATTCCCTTTGCCTCGAACGCGTTCGGCGTGGATTTGAATGTGGGAGTCCTGTATCTGGTGGCTGTGGGCACCCTCTCGACTCTGGCCATTATGCTGGCCGGGTGGTCGGCGAACAACAAGTACGCGCTGCTCGGTGCATTCCGCACGGTGGCGCAGATGATCTCTTACGAAGTGCCGCTGGTGCTCTCGCTGCTCGTGCCGGTCCTGCTTTCGGGCTCGCTGGGATTGAACGGCATCGTCGCCGCCCAACGCCAGGTGTGGTTTGTCATCTCAGCGCCGCTCGCCGCGCTGCTCTTCCTTATCTCCTCCCAAGCGGAGGTGAGCCGCGCGCCCTTCGACCTGCTGGAAGCCGAGTCGGAAATCGTGGCCGGGTTCAACATCGAATACTCGGGAATGAAGTTCGGCTTCTTCTTTGTCGGCGAATTCCTGCACTCGTTCACCATGGGCCTCTTGGGCGCTACCCTCTTCCTGGGCGGATGGACGGGGCCGGGCGTGGACGCCTACCCCGCGCTGGGTGCCGTGTACCTTATCCTCAAGGGGACCTTCGTCTACTTCATCTTTGTCTGGGCACGGGCCACCTTCCCACGCATCCGCATCGACCAGATGCTGGACTTCAATTGGAAGCTGCTCACGCCCCTTGGCCTGTTCCTCATCCCGCTGCTGGCCGTGGTTAACCGCGGGCTCAGCGAGAGTTCCCTGTGGCTGCGCAACGCAGCGCTTCTGGGAGCCAACGTGTTCCTGGCCGCCCTGGTCTCGATCATTCTTGGGACCCGCGGACGGTCAGCGCGGATGCGCGCGGCCTCCGCCGCTGCGCCGGCGCCGGCGGCCTCGAGGCGTTAGGAGTGACGATGACGATTGCCCAAGTCATCTTCGTGGTGATTTCCGCCGTCGTGCTGGTGTCGGCCGTCCTGGTTGTCGTCAGCCGCAGCATCGTGCATGCGGCCTTATGGCTTATCCTCTCCTTGTTCGGCGTGGCGGCGCTGTTTGCGGTGCTGGAGGCCGGCTTCATCGCGGTGGTGCAGGTGGTGATCTACGTGGGCGCGATTGCCACGCTGATCATCTTTGCCATCATGCTCACCCGGCGCGAGATGCGCGAGGGCGGGCAGCAGACTCACCGCTGGTGGCCGCTGCCCGCGCTGTTGGCGCTGGCGCTCTTCGCCGGGCTGGCCTGGCTGCTGGGCTCGCTGCCCGGCGCGGGCGCCACGCCGCCGGCGCTGGCGGGCGACGATTCGGTGTTGCTGCTTGGCCAGGCACTGCTCTCGCCCGAGCAATACATGCTGCCTTTCGAGGTTGCGTCGGTGCTGCTGCTGGCGGCGCTGGTTGGAGCGATCGTCATCGCCGGTGAGTCTCGCAAGTGATGCGCGGGAGCCTCGTTGTCCCGTTCGCCGGATGGGAGGAACGCATGGTCCCACTTTCCTGGTATCTGATTGTCGCGGCGGCGCTGTTCTGCCTCGGGCTGTACGGGGTCTTGGCGCGCCGCAACTCGGTGGCGATTTTGATGGGCATCGAGCTCATGCTCAATGCCGTCAATCTGAACCTGGTCGCCTTCTGGCGCTATTGGGAGCCGGCCCGCATGAGCGGCCAGGTATTTGCGGTGATGGTTTTCGCGGTCGCCGCCGCCGAGGCGGCGGTGGGGCTCGCGCTCATCATCTCCCTGTATCGGCTGAGGCGCACGGTGGTGGCCGACGAAGCCGATCTCTTGCGCGGCTGAGGCCGCCCGCCGAGTTGGAACCTGCCACGCAGTTGTGGGTGAACTTTTCTTGCCGAGGACGCTATGCTGCTTGAACCATTGCTCTGGCTGATACCGCTGCCCCCGCTGGTGGCCTTTTTCGTCATCCTGCTCTTCACCCGTTCGCATCGCAGATTGAGCCACACCCTGGCCATCGGGCTCTTGGCGGTTTCGTGGCTTTTGGCCATGATCGTCTTTGCGGGTGCGGTGTGCACCGAGGGCCTGGCCGAGCACCCCATCCGGTCCTCCATCCCATGGCTTCCCACCGGAAGCACGGTCTTCTCGATCGGCACGCTGATTGATCCACTGGGCGCGGTGACGCTCTTCTTTGTCGCCTGGACACTTCTGGCGATTTTCGTCTACAGCGTGGGCTATCACAACTTCGGGCAGCCGCGCGGCGAGCACGACACGCCGGGCCTGCCGCCGCACGGTGCACTCTTGAAGGACGGCAGCGGCCAAGAGCACAGCGTTCCTTCGGTGGAGCCGCTGTACTCGCGCTTCTTCGCCTTCATCTCACTGTTTGCCTTCGGCATGCTGCTCCTGGTGGTTTCCGATAATCTGCTCACCCTGTTTGTCGGGTGGGAGATCATGGGCTTGTGCTCGTACCTCCTGATCGGTTTCTGGTTTGGCAAGGACAGCGCCAAGCGAGCCGCGGTGAAGGCCTTCCTCACCACGCGGGTGGGCGACGTATTCATGCTGCTGGGTCTCTCGACGCTCTACGCGCAGACCGGAACGCTCTCGTATCGCACGCTGTTCTCGCATGAAGTGCTCGCCCGCCTGGCCGAGACCCCGTCTTACATCCCGGGTCTGTCGATGGCCGCGCTTGCTGGGCTGCTGCTCTTCATGGGCACGGTCGGCAAATCGGCCCAGTGGCCGTTGCACGTTTGGCTGCCGGACGCAATGGAAGGGCCGACGCCGGTCTCGGCGCTCATCCATGCGGCCACCATGGTCTCGGCCGGTGTGTATCTCATCGTGCGCTCCTTCCCGCTGCTCACAGCCGGGCTGGAGCACGGCAGCTCCTTCACCCTCAGCCTCATCGCGTTCATTGGCGCGTTTAGCGCATTGTTCGCCGCCACAATCGCCCTGGCCCAAAACGACATCAAGCGCGTCTTGGCCTATTCCACCATCTCCCAGCTTGGCTACATGGTGGCGGCGGTCGGCATCGGCGCCTACGTCGCTGCCGCCTTTCACCTCTTAACCCACGCCTTCTTCAAGGCGCTGCTGTTCTTGGGCTCCGGATCGGTCATACACGGCGTGGAGCATGGCGTGCTGCACACGGGCAATCACCACGTCGATGCGCAAGACATGTTCAACATGGGCGGGTTGCGGCGTCGAATGCCCATCACCTTTGCCACGTTCCTCATTGGCGGCCTCGCGCTGTCGGGCTTCCCCTTGATCACCGCGGGCTTCTGGTCGAAAGATGAGATCCTGGCGGACGCCTTCGGCCACGGACACCTGGTCGTGTTCATTACCCTGGCTCTCTCGGCGCTGCTCACCGCCTTCTACACCGCGCGCCAGATCACGCTCACCTTCCTGGGCGAGCCGCGCACCGAGGAAGCGCGCCACGCTCATGAATCGGTGTGGACCATGACCGCGCCGCTCGTGCTCTTGTCGGTCTTTGCCATCGCGGCCGGGTGGGTGGGCATCCCGGAGCACTTCCCCGGGCTGGGCGGCATGGTGCCCAACTGGTTCCACGAATTTGTCGGCAGCACGCTGGGCGAGGCGCCGGAGGCAGTAGCCTTCTCGGCCGTGCCGCTGCTCATCTCGATCGGCGTCGCACTCACCGGCCTCGGGCTGGGGTGGCTGGTGTACCGACGCGTGCCGGCGGGTGCGCCGGATCCGGTGGCGCGCGCGCTGGGCCCGGTGCATACCCTCTTGAAGAACCAGTACTACTTCGATGAGCTCTACGACCTGACCCTGGTGCGCCCATTGCGCTGGTTTGGTGAGACGTTCGTCTACCAATGGGTGGATCGCGGGCTGATCGACGGCATTCTGCACGGCATCGGCCGCCTGGCCAGCGCGCTGGGTTCCTTCTTCCGGCGGGCGATCGACCTGCCCATCATCAACGGTTTCGGCGACCTGGTGGGAGAAAGCACGAAACGCGCCGGCCGTTCACTGCGCGTGCTGCAGACCGGCCGCATCCAGCAGTACTTGCTGATTGGCCTGATTAATGTGGTGGTTGTGGGCGCCCTGCTCTTCTACCTGAGCGCGCTCCGGCCGTAAGCCGGCCCGACCCGACCTGGAGCGGGTGTCATGGATTTCTTCTATTCGCATCTTCTCTCGCTCATCCTCTTCACGCCAACGCTCGCGGCAGCGCTCGTCATGTTGGTGCCCAAGGCGCAAGCGAAACGGCTGCGCTCCCTGGCGCTCCTCGCCAGCCTGGTCCCGCTGGCGCTTTCGCTTGTGGCCTGGATGCGCTTCGACATGTTCGCTCCCGGGTTCCAGTTCGAGGAGTTGGCCGGCTGGTACACCTCTATCGGCTCCAACTACCACCTCGGCCTGGATGGGCTCTCGCTGCCGATGGTGCTCCTGACGACGCTGCTCACGCCGCTGTGCATCCTGGCCGCCTTCAGCATTGAGGAGCGAGTGCAGGTCTTCCTGGCGCTGTTTTTGCTTCTCGAAACGGGCATGCTGGGCGTCTTCCTTTCGCTCGACCTTCTGCTGTTCTTTGTCTTCTGGGAAGTCGGGCTGGTGCCGATGTATTTCCTGATCAACCAATGGGGCAGCAAGAACCGCGATTACGCCTCGCTCAAGTTCCTGATCTACACCATGGGCGGGTCCCTGGGCCTGCTGCTGGCCATCCAGATGCTGCGGATGGTGGTTGGCACATTCGACCTGCCCGTGCTCTACGAACGCTGGCCGTCGCTTGACCAATCGCTGTTCGGGTTGCCCATCGGCACGGTCAAGACCCTTGCCTTCTGGGCCTTCACGATAGCTTTTGCCATCAAGGTGCCGGTGTGGCCATTCCACACCTGGCTGGCGGATGCGCACACAGAGGCCCCCACCGCCGGTTCGATGATTCTGGCCGGGGTGTTGCTCAAACTCGGCGCCTACGGCTTCCTGCGCCTGGTGCTGCCGCTCTACCCGGCGCAGGCGCAAGCCTTCGCCTGGGTGCTGGCCTTGCTTGCCGTCGCGGGCATCGTTTTCGGTGCCTTCGCCGCCTGGGGCCAGACTGATTTCAAACGTCTGGTGGCCTACTCCTCGGTCAATCACATGGGCTTCGTGGTGCTGGGCATTGCGGCCGCCGCCTGGGCGCGCGGGACGGCCTCCGCAGCCGACGCCGTCATCGCCATGAACGGCGCGGTCTTGCAGATGTTCAACCACGGCTTGAGCGCTGCCGGAATGTTCTTCCTGGTGGGCGTGCTCTACGAGCGGACCCACACCCGCGAGCTCAACGATTATGGCGGGCTCTTCCCTCTGGCGCCGATCTATGGCGGCATCTTGATCTTCACTTCGCTGGGCTCGCTCGGCCTGCCGGGCCTGGGCGGGTTCGTCTCGGAATTTCTGGTGGTGCGGGGCAGCTGGCCGATCTTCCCCCTGTTCACTGCGGTGGCGATGCTCGGCTTGCTGCTCACCGGGGCCTACGTGCTCAAGGCAATTCAGAAGGTGTTGCACGGGCCGATCAATGCGCGGTGGAAGGAAACGGCGCTCGAGATCGCCCCGCGCGAGGTGCTCGCCATTGCGCCGCTCATGGTGCTCATGCTCGTCATCGGCGTCTGGCCGGCGTGGTTGCTGAACGTCATCAATGCCGCCGTGTCGCGGCTCTTTGGATAGAGGCGCCAAGGCCCCGCCAGTGCATCCGCTCGATTGCATGGCGGGCAGTGAGGTGTGTGCATGGCCTTTCCGATCTTGAGCATTATCGTTTTCACGCCGATCGTGGCGGGGGTAATCATCTTCCTCCTGCCGGCCGAACGCAAAGCGTTGATCCGCGGGGTGGCCCTTTCGGCCTCGGCCGTGGCGCTCCTGCTTTCGGTGGTCGCCTACTTTTCCTACGACATCCCGCAGGGCGGCTACCAGATGGTGGAGAAGATCCCCTGGCTGCCCACCTGGGGCATCTCCTATCACCTCGGGGTGGATGGCCTGAGCCTGCCGCTGGTGCTGCTCACCGGCGTGGTCATGTTCACCGGGGTGCTCATTTCGTGGGGCGTGGACGACCGGCCGCGCGAATTCTTCGGCTTCTTGTTCATCCTGGCCACCGGGGTGTTCGGGGTCTTTGTCTCGCTCGACCTCTTCCAGCTGTTCTTCTTCTACGAGATCGCGGTCTTCCCGATGTACCTGCTCATTGCCATTTGGGGCTGGCAGAAGACGCGCGAGTACGCGGCGATGAAACTGACCCTGTACCTGTTCATCGGCTCGGTGGTCGCGCTGGTCGGCGCGCTGGCGATGTACTTCGCCTCGGGACTGCACACATTCGACATGCTTGAGCTTGAGCGGGCAGGGTTCTCGGGCGCCTTCCAGCGCATCTGGTTCCCGGTAGTGTTCTTCGGTTTTGGCGTGCTGGGCGGGCTGTTCCCCTTCCACAACTGGAGCCCCGACGGCCACGTCGCGGCGCCCACTGCCGTCTCGATGTTCCACGCAGGGGTGTTGATGAAGCTGGGGGCCTTTGCTGCGCTGCGCGTGGGCATCATGCTGCTGCCCGAAGGCGCCAAGGTGCATCTGCCGTGGATCATCTTCCTGGCCCTGGTCAATGTGGTTTACGGCGCGCTGATCGCGATGGTGCAGACCGACTTCAAGTACGTCATCGGGTTCTCCTCGGTCTCGCACATGGGCTTGGTGATGCTCGGCTTCGCCTCGCTTTCGCGCGAGGGCTACATCGGCTCGGGCCTGCAGATGTTCTCGCACGGCGTGATGACGGCTCTCTTCTTCGCCGTGGTCGGCATGGTCTACGACCGCGCGCACACGCGCGACATCCCCAAACTGGGCGGACTTGCGCGCACGATGCCGCTGGTGGCCATGGCCTTTATCGTGGGCGGGCTGGTCTCGATGGGCATGCCCGGTTTTTCGGGATTCGTTGCGGAGTTCCCGATCTTCTTGGGCGTGTGGTCGGCGCAGCCGATGGTGGCGATCATCGCCGCGCTGGGCATTGTCGTGACCGCGACCTACATCATGATCATCGTGCGGCGCGTCTTCTTCGGCCCGATGCCGGAGGAGTTCGAGGGGCATGTCGGCGACGTGACGCTGCTCGACAAACTGGCCCTGGGCGTGCTCTCCTTCATTCTGATCGCGTTAGGTGTGTTCCCCGCCTGGATGGCGCCGCTGGTAGGTTCGGGGGTGAATTCGGTCATGCGCTTGCTGGGTGGCGCCTGATCGACGTGCTGCGCATGGCGCGGTAAAGCCGGCGGGCGTGGAGGTGCTGGGTGTTCTTTGATCTGCAATTCATTCTTCCCGAAATCGGGCTGCTCGCGCTGGCCGGGGTGGTCATCGGCCTGGATATGTCTCTGCGCCGCGAGGCGCGGCGGTCTTTGGGGTGGGTAACCGCCGCGGGTCTCGCGGTTCTGCTCGGCGTGGCCGTGTGGTCCGCGCTGCGCCCCGCCGGTGGCGACATCCTGGGCGGCATGCTGCGCGCAGATATGCTGGCCGCCTCCTTCCGCGTCATCATCATCGCGGCGGCGATGCTCTCGGCGCTCCTCGTGATGGGAGTGGAAGGGCTGGCCGATCGCGGGGAAGCCTACGCTTTGATGCTGGTCGCCACGCTGGGCATGAGCCTGATGGCCGCGGCCGGCGACCTGGTGATGTTGTACCTCGCGATCGAAACCACTTCTATTCCGCTCTATCTTCTGGCCGGCTACCTCAAACGCGACACACGCTCGACCGAGGCGGGGCTCAAGTACTTCCTCTTCGGTGCGGCCGCATCAACCGTCATGCTCTACGGATTCAGCCTGCTCTTCGGTTTCACCGGCGAGACCCGCCTGGCGGCCGTGGCTCAATCCATCGCCGCGGGTGCGATGCCGCGCGTATTGTGGGTTGCGGTAGTGATGCTGGTGCTGGTCGGCTTTGGGTTCAAGGTTTCGGCGGTTCCCCTTCACTTTTGGACGCCGGACGTCTACGAAGGTGCGCCGACGCCCATTACGGCCTTCATCAGTACGGCCTCCAAGGCCGCGGGGTTCGCGGTGCTCATGCGCGTCATGCTGACCGTGTTCACGCCGGCCGTGGCACCGTACTGGGTGGGCGTGGTCGTCGCCATGTCGGTCGCCAGCATGACCCTGGGCAACGTCTTGGCGCTGACGCAGAAGAACATCAAGCGGCTTTTAGCCTATTCTTCCATCGCACACGCTGGATATGCCCTGATCGGGCTGGTGGCCCTCTCGCCGCTGGGCGTGGCGAGCACACTCTTCTATCTCGGCGCGTACGTCATCACCAACTTGGCCGCCTTCGCGGTGGTCATCGTGGTTGCGCGCATCGTCGGCTCCGACGACATCGCGCAGTTCGCCGGCCTGAGCCGCCGGGCGCCGATGGTGGCCCTGGCCCTGCTTGTGGGTTTCCTTTCGCTGGCAGGCATGCCCCCCTTCGTTGGTTTTGTGGCCAAGGTTTTCGTCTTCGCGGCCGCGGTCCAGCGCGGGTACGTCTGGCTGGCCGTCGTGGGTGTGCTCAATTCGATCGTCGGCCTCTACTACTACCTGATCGTGTTGAAGGTGGTCTACCTGTACCGCTCCGAGAGTGAGGCACAACCGCTTCCGGTGACGGCGCCCTACAAGTGGGCTCTGGGCTTCACCCTGCTCGGCATCATCGTTCTCGGAATCCTCTCCGGCCCGTGGTTCGATTGGGCCCTCGGCGCGGCGGGGAGCCTCTTCTAGAAGAGCGGCGCGACGCACGGCTGCCTCGAACGCGTCGGCGCTGGCCTGGGGAGTGGTGGCCTGGCCTGCAGCGTGGCCTTGTGAGGACGGATAAACGCGCGGGGCTCGGGTCTGGACGAATCAGGTAATATTACGCCGTCCTTGTGATACAATGCGCGAACCATGAGCTAGACTGGTCCGTCGATGGGAAAAGCACGGAGAGAGCAAGCGTTGCGATTGGCGCTGCTCGGCCTGATCGGCCAGGTGGGGTGTCTGACACTGGCGATCATCGTGGCGGCGCTCATCGCCGGGTTGTGGCTCGACAGCCGGTTTGACACGCGTCCGCTCTTCACGCTGATCCTGGTCCTGGGCAGTATTCCCGTCACACTGTTCCTGATGTTGCGCCTGGTGCTGTCTGCTGCGCCAAGACTTCAGATCGACGCGGGACCAACTTCCAAGGCGGCGCCTGAGGAGGAGCGCGACCGTGAAGAACGCGCAACCGACTAGGCGGCGTTTCGGATTTCACCGCTGGCTGGTTCTCCTGCTGATCGTCCTGAGCGTGGTGGCGGCGCGCGCGTTCGCGCCCATCATGCCGCACATTCAGGTTCCCGCGGAGAACTTGGCGGGCCCGATCCGGCTGCCTCTCCTGGGTGACCTTTACTTGACCAACACGCTCACCGCAATCCTCCTTGCTGATGTGTTGCTGGTGGGGATGGCCTGGTCGGTGCGTCGGAGTCTGCGGCGAGGCGGAGATGTGCCCCGGGGAGTCGTCGCTGTCGTCCAACCGATCGTCGAGACGCTGGCCAACCTGGTGGAATCGACGGCCGGAAAATGGGCCAGGCAGGTCTTCCCATGGGTGGCCACGATCGTCTTGCTGGTCCTGTTGGTCAACTGGATGGAGCTGATCCCCGGGGTGGATAGCATCGGCCTCCTGCACGAAGCCCATGGCGGCGCCCCGACCTATGAAACGCAGGAAATCCTGTCCGTCGGCGACCTGCGAGTCGCGAGCCTGGCGCGGGAAACGGAGGAGGTCGAAGCCGCCCCGTCGCACGGCGTGGCTTTCACGCCTTTCGTCCGGGTGGCTTCGACGGACCTCAACTTCACCATCGCGCTGGCCCTCACTTCTGTCGTCGTCAGCCACCTTGTCGGTCTACGGG
>JAPLGX010000124.1 GCA_026389925.1 Chloroflexota bacterium | reverse complement strand
ACCGGGACAGCAAGTACGGCGTCGACTTCGCACGTGTTGCAAGGGTAAGCTCCATTGAAGTCCTCAAGACCCCCTACCGCGCCCCAAAGGCCAACGCGGTCTGCGAACGGTTCCTGGGGAGCGTGAGGAGAGAATGCCTCGGTCACCTGCTGGTTGTCGGGGACAGGCACCTTCATCGGGTCATCAAGGAATACGTCGAATACTTCAACCGCGCACGGCCACACCAGGGGATTGGGCAGAGGATTCCGGAGGGGACCCTTCCCCAGCCAGCCTGGCCGAGGCGAGGAAGGCTTATCACGGTTCCGGTCCTCAACGGGTTGCACCACGACTACAGGCGCGCTGCGTGAGCCGGGAGTCCCCAGAACAACCTCGGACGAGGTTTTCGGCTAGCACACGCCTCCAAGGCGCATGAGTCATGCGCGAGAGTCGCTCTATTCCGAACCTTCCCTCAGCCCTGCTTGGCGACGCCCAATCCGCCTACTTGCAGGTCGCGCCCTGGGGCTTCTCCCTCTGTCGTCAGGCGTTGCGACGCACGCCTGGGACCAGATCGCTGCCTGACCTTCGAGGCCCCAGAAGAGTGTGTTGATTTGAAGCCCCGATTTGTCTCACTCTTGCTGCCAAGATACAATACCAACTTCACCGAGCTGTCCTATGCCAACGGCCGGCGCAAGGCGCACCTGATGCCCGTGGTGGACCACGCGACCAAGCTGGTCCTTGGCTGGGCGGTGGGGGAGCATGCCGACACGGGTCTGGCGCCGCAGGCGTGGCGGCAAGCCAGGCAGACCTCCCAGAGACAAAGCTTGACCGGGAAGGCAGTGGTCGTCCATCGCGATCAGGACCCCGTCTTCACCAGCTACGCTTGGACTGGGTAGCTGTTGCTGCGGGAGGAGGCGCGTGTGTCGTGTGAGCTGCACGGGGCGCGGGACCACCCGGAGATGGAGGCAATCAACAGTCGCCGTAGGAGGAAGAACCGCTCCCTGTTCCTGAATGCCCAGACGCTCCGCAGCCTCCGCACTGTCGCCACGGAAAGGATGGACTACTTCAATCGCAAGAGGTGGCGCCCGAGCGTCGACCACCGAGCACCGTCAACGGCTGTCGCGACTCTGCAGCCAGGTTGTACCCCCGCAATTCCGATTCCTCAGGACTGGGCAGGAAACGGGGTGCAGGCCCCAGACTCTTGGTCAGTTGGCTGGGGGTGCGAGACCTCCATGGGTCACTCGCTTGTTCTTAGAATTGATTTCAAGCAGTCAAATTGAGCTGCTTACCCTAGACCTCGGCCAATTGTGCGGACCTTGACATCCTGGTCAAATCATTCGCCCGTCGGAGGGGAAGATGAAGAAGCAATGGCTTCCTTATATCCCAGTGGTCCTCTATGTCGTCGCCTGGGCATGGATCTTCTATGCGAGCGCTCAGGCGGGTTGCGACGACAACGTCGGAATAGCCCAGACCCAAGGAGGGTTGTGCACGGCCCGCAAGATCGCGGGCCTCAGCTGCTTTGCGGTTTACTTTGCCGTCTGGACATACCTCGGTGGGCTTGTCGCCAAAGGCAAGGGGCGCAATCCGCTCATCGGTTGGATCTTGGGTTTCATTCTCCAGTTCATGGGTTGCCTCTTCATGCTGATGTGGGAACCCAGGAGGGACAACCTAGGGCGGATGATCGGTTGGGACGAGTACAAACACATGAGTGTGGAGGAACGGAAAGCTATACGGCCCCGGCCGGCTCCGGTTTCCCCAGGGTTTAAGAGAACGAGATTGATTGCTGTCGTGATCGTCATACTCGTCACCGTTCTAGTGCTGGCACTACAGGTCCTGAGGAACCTGGGGAAACTCTAGTGACAAGGTGCGAGGGCACAAGCCTGACGAGATCTAAGGGTGTGCCCTCTCCCTTGTAGTAGATTGGTGAGACTTACCTGACTCGTTCGACAACTGAATGCAATCAAGGACCGAAAGGCTCAGAACAAGAAGCTCGTAAGTCACAGAAGCGGGGCTCCCGATGCGCAAGCCCGAATACCCGAGAGCCATCCGCCGAGGGACTTTTAAAAGCGTCAGGGACCTCGTCGCCAAAAGCGACCTGCGCGTCCAACGACACAACCGTACCGCCCGACCCTTCCCCTGGGCAGCAGCCGCCGAGTCGATCCTCGCCAAAACCCAAAGACTATGTCAGGTCATTTCCGAGACGCAACACTAGAAGATGGTTCCTCCACGGACCGCGGCAGTGCTCCTAGCACATCAGGGCGGCGGCGCACAGCCACACGAATCAGATTCCAAGACGTGCCTACAATGTTCCCACGCCGCGGATTGGCACCTAGCCAACCATGAGCCGATACGGTTCGGAGCCGTGACCCCCAGCCGGCCCCAAAACTGTCTCACGTGTACCGAAGCCCACACTCCACGTTGTATGGCTCTGCTTGTGATGCTTGTCTGTGTCTAATCCAGTCCGCGCTGGCGACCGTCAAGCACGAGAGCCCGTAGAATTAAGCGAGGCTGACCGTCAAGAACAGCCATGAAGACCCACCCATCCCGTCGGTTCCAATCGCGCATGTCGGGGAACGACATTGGCTGGAATCAGCTATGCAATTCCACGACAACTTCATGACTGGATCCCCAAACCGAAACTGGAAAGCTACACTCGGCAGGCACAGGCAGCATCTCGCATGGTTGGCACCCCCTTCCCTTGTGAGCGAAGTTGATGTAGCATCAATAAGCGTAAATCATCGAAGATCGGTCTTCCATCTTTGTGTGTGTAAACTCCAAGCGCCGCGCACCGCAGACCGCATCGACGTGCAGACAAGATGACGAGGCGAGGATGGACTGGTCAATCGACGCCGCGCCTCCCCGACAGAACTGAGTCGTTTTATCCGTCGAGTCACCGATGACGTCATCGCGAGACTCCAGGGAAAAGCAAGGCAATCGGGTGATCTGAGAGTCGGCCTCTTCCCAAGCAAGCATTCGCGGGTTCGAATCCCGTCACCCACTCTCACAGCCAATAGACAGATCGTGCGGCCTCGGACTAGGAGGCCAAGATGGAGACCGGGGCCTTGCTTCGCCGAGTCAGAGCACACGCTCTGGCTCTTTCGCTTACCCCTTTCGGCTCACCCAATCGCTCTATACCCCGGCGCCTTCCCGTCTCTCGCGAGCCCTGGATAGCGTGTCTCACCCAAGGAGGCGCCGCTCGTACCCAGCCCAACACACAACCGCCAGCTCCATCTCTTGGAGCCGGCGGCCTCACATCATCCTAGTAACCCGGAGGCCGGTGGTTCGGATCCACCCCCGCAACTTGAGAGACGCCCGAGAGGGCATCCTCTAATTTAGGTCACTCGCTCCCTGCGAGAGTTCCTTCTGCGTCTCTAATCTCCGGAATGAATCAACGGAATCGTCCTGCAGTTTTGGTGATGAATCT
>JAPLGX010000182.1 GCA_026389925.1 Chloroflexota bacterium | reverse complement strand
CCATTTCGCGTATGGCTCGAGGACTGGGAGGCGCAATCTCTTGATCACGCGGGCGGGCCGCTGCGGCTTGTGGCGCGCGAGGGTGGATGGAGCCTCGACCTGCGCCTGGAGGCGCTCAAGCCGGTTGTGGCCCACGGACTGGGCGGCTTGAGCCCGAAGAGCGAGGCTCCCGGCAATGCCTCTTACTAGCTGAGCAGCACGCGCCTGCGCACGGTGGGCGAGGTGACACTGGATGGGGAACCCGTATCGGTGAGCGGCGAAAGCGGGTTCGACCACGAATGGAGCACGAGCGCACTCGGGCCGCAGGCGGTCGGCTGGGATGGGTTCTGCATGCAGCTCGCGGATGAGCGTGAGTTGATGCTCTTTCAGATTCGCAACGCCCTTGGCAGCCTGGACCCCGTTTCGGGAGGGACGCTGATTGAGGCGGATGGCCGCGGCCGCGCGCTCCGCCGCGACCAGATGGAGCTGAAGGTTGAGACGTGGTGGCGCAGCCCCTCCACTGGCGCCCGCTATCCCGCCCGCTGGCATGTGTCTATCCCGGAGGACAGCATCGAGCTGACGGTGGAGCCGCTGCTGGCGGATCAAGAGATGCGAGTGAGCTTCCCCTACTGGGAGGGAGCCGTGCGCGTGAGCGGGAGCAGCCGAGGCGCGCCGATCCAAGGCCAGGGCTACCTGGAGATGACCGGCTACGAAAAGAGCATGCAGGGGGTGTTCTAAAGGCCCGCGCCCGGCGACACCGCCGGGCGCGGGGAGGGTCGTGGCGCTGGGTTTGAACTAGAACTTGCGAAACGACTCGTGCTTGGCACCGCACACCGGGCAGACATCCGGGGCCGTGCCCTCGACCGTGAAGCCGCACACGCTGCAGACCCAGATATCCGTTGCGACGATATCCTTGCCGCCCTCGACGGCGCGCTTGGCCGCCCCGTACAACGCGGCGTGGACCTTCTCGGACTCGAGGGCCCAGCTCATCGAGCGCAGGGCCTTCTTTTCCTCCTGGCGCTCGGCGACCGCGATGAAGGCCGGGTACATCTCCTCCACCTCGTAAGTTTCGCCGGCGATGGCTTCGCCCAGGTTCGCCGCCGTGCCGGCGATGCCCTCCAGCGCGCGCAAGTGATTGCTGGCATGAACCCGCTCGGCGTAGGCCGTGGCCTGGAACAGGCGCGCCACGTTGGGCAGCTTCTCCTTCTCGGCTCGTTGGGCGAAGTTCAGGTACTTCATGTGGGCCTGGCTCTCGCCCGCGAAGGCGGATTTGAGATTGGCCTCGGTCATCTTCTTCATTGTGACCCCTCCCTTGGGTGAAACCCTGCCCCCTGGGCAATCGCCAGCCCTTCAGTCGGCACCGCGCGGCACCTCATGCACACCGATCAATCAAAGTCCCCCCGCGAGCGGGGGCCTCCGCAAACCTGGAGGAGATCCTCATCTCAGGCCTGGACGATGCAATCGACAGGACACACCGACTTGCAGTGCGGCGAGTCGTGGTGGCCTTTGCACTCGACACAGGTCGCCGCATCGATGACATAAATCGTGTCGCCCTCGGTGATGGACTTGGTGGGGCACTCAGGCTCACACGCGCCGCAGGAGATGCACTCTTCGGTGATCTTCATTGCCATGGGATCAGACCTCGTATTTGGGCTGGATTTGTCTGGCTCCGGTTAGGCTATCACGGCGAGATTGGCTCTTCAATGGACGAAACTAATGAGAGACCAATACAAATATCCTCGCGAAGTCTTCGTAAGCAGACATACTTTGTCTGGTTATGTCTCGGACATCGTGAGATCTCCCTTTCCGCCCTCCCCCCTGAGATCCGGATGTCCACGGCTTGAAATCGTCCACCTCGCTCCGATTCGCATGCATCGCGCCGATGACCGACACGGCCCTCCTTGCCAGTAGGGCCGAGCGTGAGGCCGGCGGTTGGCTTGTCACGCTTTTGAGGGTAAGTGGGAAACAGCGTTTGAGGCTGGGTGGACGGCAGGCGGTCCCCTAGACCGAGATCATCGATGCCACGATGTTGCCGGCTGTGCCGATGCCGGAGGCATGCTCTCGTTCCCCATTGCATCCCGGCGTAAACCAATGAGGCCCGTGATGCCGAGTGTGCGATCGGCCGCTGCTCCCCGACCTTCTGGAAGACTGTGCTCCTCTTGGGGGTCATACACTTCGCCGTCATGACCTTCGGCGCGTTGGTCCTCGAAATGTGGTCCGGCGGCTGCATGTTTGTCATGCCGGCCTACTTCATGTTCTTGCCGGTCGCGCTGGCCATCCTCGCGCTGAGGCGAATCTGCGTCGGCACACTGCTCTTCCTGCCATATGCGCTGCTTGGCTTTCCCCCCGTCGACTCCTTTGACTGGTGGCTCAAAGGGAGCCTGTGAAGCACGGCTCTCATGGTGACGCTCTCCTCGGGCCGACGCCACCTGACGCGCGCCGCGCAACTCAGTGAGCCGCTGGGCGCCGGCTAGCGCTGCGCCCAGAAGCCGGACGGGGCGAAGAGGGCCTCGACGAGGCGCGGAAAGACGCCGGCCTCGAAGGCGAGATCCAGAGCGGTGTAGCGCCGGCGCAGCATGCGCACGCGGTTGTAATCCCGGCGCAGGGCGGCGCGGGTAAGGCCCACCGCCTCAGGCGTGGTTGGGCACCCGGCCTGGGCCAAAAGCCCCGCCAGCTCAGCCGCCGGCATCAACTGAGCGCGCAGGCGTTCGCGCATTGCGGGCCAGTGCTTCTGAACGTACGTCAGATGCTGCCCCATACGGCGCGGATCGCCATACTTGGCGAGCGATTCCTCCGTGGCGCTGTCGGCCAGGGTCGCGAGGCCAAACGCGCGGCGCACCTCGGCCTCCAGATCGTGGTGCGCCGGCCACGCGCGCACGCGGGCCGGAACATCCAGCCCAGAGAAGTCCGTCGCGAGCAACTTCTCGTAGAACGCCGCCGAGGCCGCAGCGCCCAGGGCAACCTTGAAACCGTGGCTCACCTCGCGCCCGGCGTTTGGCAGACCCTCCATCTCCCACAAGTGACTGAAGAGATGCTCGCTGCCGGAGGCTGGCCACGATGAGCGCGCGGCCTGCATGGCCAGGCCGGCCATGACCAGGCCGCCCAGCAGGCGCTCGAGCGCGGCGCGGTCGCCGTCAGCCAGGCGCTGCGGCTCCGCAATCCACTCGCGCAGCTGCGGCTGAATGAGATCCCAGGCCGGACGATGTATCGGATCCATTCCGAGCGCATCGGCGATCATCCAATCCGCGCCGGATATGACTTTGCCGGCCAGGTCACCATAGCCGGAGCTGGTGAGTTCCGCCGGCGCGTCGGCCAGCACCTGCACGTCGGCCACCAGCGCGCGCGGCGCCGGGCACGCATCCACGCGCTTCACGCCGGCGTGGGTGATGGCTGCGGCGAAGGAGGTGTAGCCGTCCATCGAGGCGGCAGTGGCCACGACCATGTAAGGGCGCCCCACCTGGTGGGCGGCCAGCTTGACGATATCGTTGAGCGTGCCGGAGCCCACGACGAAGGGGATGGCTTGCGTTTCGCCGAGCAGGTGCCTCACCTCCTCGACCCGCTCGATCTCCGGGTGCAGGCGCGGCGAGCCTGGGAATACGTGTGTGACCTGGAGGCGCACGCCCGCCTGGAGCAGGACGTCGCGCACGGTCTCGCCTGCGGCGCGGTAAGTATTCTCATCGGCGACGAGCGCGGCTGTGGCTTGGCCGAAGTTGCGCCGGAAGACGTGCCCGCTTTCGCGCAGCACGCCCTCCCCGATCAGGACCTCGCGCGTGTCGGTGGCCTGGCGCATTGCAGCAGCGATGGATTCGGCAATCATGCTCGTTGGCCTCGCAGATCGGTCGGGATGTCGTTCATGTTGTCCGCAGTCGTCACCAGCCGCTCTCGGCGAACAACTGGGCCAAGAAGGTGGTTCGTTCCTCAGCGGTCATCGGCCGTGGGCGGGCATAGTCTTCCAGCATTGCCGTCAGGAGTTCGGTGCTGATGTGCCTCCCGTTGTAGAAGACGTGCCGGTCGATTGTCTCCCAGCGCGTGCCGGGCACCACCTGATCGAACTGGTTGATGTACATCATCTGGTCGAAGAACAGGTTGCCCAGACCGTAATGAATGAGGGCGCCCTTCTCGAAGGCCAGCGCCTGCGGATGGTGCGCCTGGCTGCCGCTGACGATGACCGCGCCCGCATCGATCATGCCCCCAAAATCTCGCTCCTGCCATGGCCGCGGCGGCATGGTGTAGTACTCGAAGTACTGGAAGGTGGCGATAGGCAGGAAGCCTTGCGCGCGCAGGCGTGCCGCCTCGGCGTGCATCCACTCGTAGTCGCAGGGCAGCGATCCCGGCCGCGTGTCGGTGGCGTAGTCGCTCTCAGGGCCGGCCGGGTTGCAGCCGAGAAAGGCCAGCTGGTTGCCGTTGTGCTCGAACAGCGCCGGCTGGCGAGCCTCGCTGAGAGTCGCTCCGCCGCCGAACACCTTCCACCCCTTCTGGCGATAGAGATCCAGAGTGAAGAGCATCGCCGCCGATCCCCAATCCTGCATGTGATTGCCGGTGAGCTCGATCACGTCGGTACCTACGTTCTCCAGGAGTTGGATGTAGCGCGGGTCGCTGCAAAAACGGATGGCTTCCTGGCTGGGATCGGGCGCCGGGCAATCCGGCGAGAAGGCGATCTCGTTGCTGATATGAGTGATGTCGGCCTGCGACAACCAGGCGCCGATGTCGCGCGCCGGGTAGGTGAGGCCTTTCTGTTCCATGGTCCACGCCGTGGCGCGCACCAGGGCCGTGACGCCGGTCATCACGACGGTGGTGAGCTTGCCCGCATCGCGGTTGGTGGAGGGCAGGCTGCCGCGCAGCGCCTCGGCCAGCGCCCGCGCACGGCCGCTCTCGCCCTCTATCGCGACGGGCAGCGTGAGCGCGTAGGTCGCCGGGTCGAACGCTTTCCACAGCGGTGACTGTCCCTCAACGGTGAGGACTTTCCAGCGCGGGTCGAGCGCCTCGAAGGGAACGAGCGCGAGGGATCCCGGATGTGCCCAGGCGTAGTCGAGCAGTTCCTGCGACGGGAGAACCAGTGTGGCGCCGGCTGCGGGAGCTTCCCACAGCACGCTGAAGGCATGCAGGGTCGCCTGGTCGAGGAGGATCGGCTGGCCGCCCATCGCCGCCGCAGGCTGGCCGCGCCATGCGGCACGCAATTCGTCGAAGGCGAGGCCGTCGATCACGGTCGGGAATCGTGCTGCCAGGGCGTACACCCATTGCGCGAGAGGCTCGCCCGCGCCCGGGTGAATGCGCAGCGCAGCAGAAGCGCCGTCGCCGGCCGTGATGTATCCAGCCGGCAGTGTGATGGCCCGACGCACCTCGGGCGGAACGGCCGGGTCGATCCACACCGTCGTGGGCGCGGGCGTCGGGGTCGCGGAGGGCGCGGGCGTGAGGGTTGGCTCAGGCGTGGAGGTTGGCAGTGCACGCGGAAGCCTGCAGGCCCCGAGCGCGGCAC
>JAPLGX010000498.1 GCA_026389925.1 Chloroflexota bacterium | reverse complement strand
ACCGGGACAGCAAGTACGGCGTCGACTTCGCACGTGTTGCAAGGGTAAGCTCCATTGAAGTCCTCAAGACCCCCTACCGCGCCCCAAAGGCCAACGCGGTCTGCGAACGGTTCCTGGGGAGCGTGAGGAGAGAATGCCTCGATCACCTGCTGGTTGTCGGGGACAGGCACCTTCATCGGGTCATCAAGGAATACGTCGAATACTTCAACCGTGCACGGCCCCACCAGGGGATTGGGCAGAGGATTCCAGGGGCGATTGGGCCCCAACCAGCCTAGCCGAACCGAATACGGCTCATCGCGCTTCCCCTCCTGAGTGCCTTGCATTACGGTTACTGGCGTGCTGCGCAGGCCCGGAGCCCCACGAACTACCTCGGACGGGGTTTTCGGCTAGCACAGGGGTTTTCGGCGAGCACAGCCCTGGCCGGCCGGCTTTCCGCTGAGCGGGGCCAGGCCGATCCCACAGGATCGAGCGGGTGCCGGGACTCGCGGCATCCGCGCCCGACAAGCGCGGGGACCCAGAGGAGCGTCAGGCCGGCGATCGGGGGTAGAGGAATGGCAGGCAGCTACTTCTGCCCGTAGTGCTCGAGGTAGCGCTGGTGTGCCCGTGCTACCTCTTCCGGCGCGACCTCATCCAGAGGACCAAGCTGCATGGCAAAGAACACCGTCCGCGCCGCGTCTTCAACCGTGACGGCGGCCTTGACAGCGGCCTCAGCGGTCCTGCCGACTGTGAAAACCCCGTGATTCCTGAGCAGGATCGCGGGACTGACCCCAATGTGGTCGACCACCTCGCGCCCGATTTCCTCGCCTCCGACCCGCGCATAGCCGGCGCAAGGGATGGGCCCACCGAACTCATCGCAGATGGCTGTCAGACAGGCCGGGATCGGGCGTCCAGCCGCAGCGAAGGCGGTGGCGAAAGTCGAGTGGGTGTGGACGACGCCCCCCACGTCAGGGCGATGGCGATAGATGTAGAGGTGGGCAGCGGTGTCCACCGAGGGTCTTAGGCTCCCGTCCACCACCCGCCCCTCCAGGTCAACGACCACGATGCTCTGGGGCGTGAGACTCTCGTAGCGCACACCGCTGGGCTTGATCAGGACCAAGCCGGAGCCGGGGTCGCGCCCGCTGACGTTGCCACTCGTCCAGGCCACCAGCCCGTTCTTGGGAAGTTCGAGGTTTAGATGGCAGATCTCTTCCTTTAAGGTCTCAAGCACGGTGATATCCTCCGGGCTGGGCGGCCGCACGGGCGCCTGGCTCTTCCTCACCGCCCCCCGCGGCCGTGCGGGCGATGCTCAAGCTGCTCAGGCCGAACGCTTCGCACTGCGCCGCTGGGTCTGGCGCAAAGTCTTGAGCCGCTTCATGACGTCGTTCGCGCCGCGGCCGAAGTAGTCGTACAAGCCGCAGTACTCCGCGTACAGCTGGTCATACACCTTGCGGTTCTCGCGGACCGGCTTGAAGCTCTCCCTCTTGAGCCGTGCCATGCACACGGCGGCTTCCACGATCCCGTCATAGCCGCCGGCCCTGCTCCCGGCGGCCACCGCCCCGAACATGGCCGAACCGAAAGCCGGCGTGTGCTTGGAGGCCGTCACCTTCAGCTCGCGCCCGGTGATGTCGGCATAGATCTGCATCAGCAGCTTGTTCTTCTCGGGCAGCCCCCCGCAGGTAACGAACTCATTCACCATGACCCCGTTCTTCTCGAAGGCCTCGGCAATCACTCGCGTCCCAAAGGCCGTGGACTCAATGAGCGCGCGGTAGATCTCCGGCGCCCGCGTCGCCAAGGTCGCCCCCAGCAACATGCCGGTCAGATCCACATCCACCAGCACCGACCGGTTCCCGTTCCACCAGTCGAGTGCCAGGAGGCCGGACTCCCCCGGTCGGAGTCTGGCAGCCTCGCGCTCCAGGACCGCGTGCAGGTCCCCCTTGCGCTTGCGGGCCGCAGCGTGGTACTCGGGAGGCACTGCCGCTGCGACGAACCAGGCAAAGATGTCCCCCACCCCGGACTGCCCGGCCTCGTAGCCGAAGAGCCCTGGGATGATTCCGTCCTCGACCACGCCGCACATCCCCTCGACTGTCTGCTCCGCCGTTCCCAGGACCATGTGGCAAATGCTGGTGCCCATGATCATCACCATGCGCCCCGGCTCGGCGACGGTCGCAGCCGGCACCGAAACGTGCGCGTCCACGTTCGCGATCGCCACCGCGGTACCAGGTCTGAGGCCGGTCCAACGCGCCGCGCGCGGGCTGAGGCCGCCGGCGCACTCGCCCAGGGAGCGAATCTGGCGGGACATCTTCTCGTCGATGACATGCTCCAGGCGCGGATCCAGAGCGGCGAAAAAGCGGTCCCGCGGGAAACCGTCGCGCTTGGACCACATGGCTTTGTAGCCGGCCGTGCAAGAGTTGCGCGTCTCCTCCCCGGTCAGCTGCCAGACCACCCAGTCGGCGGCTTCGATCAGGCGATCAGCCGCCGAGTAGATCTCGGGCGCCTCGTCCAGGATCTGCAGGATCTTGGCGAAGAACCACTCGGAGGATATCTTGCCGCCATAGCGCTTGAGCCAGGGCTCCCCCAGCGTGCGCGCGGCCCGGTTGATGCGATCGGCCTCGGGCTGGGCGGCGTGGTGCTTCCAGAGCTTCACCCAGGCGTGCGGGTTGCGGCGGTACTCTGGGAGATCGCACAGCGGCGTCCCTTCCTTATTCGCCGGCAGCATGGTGCAGGCCGTGAAGTCGATCCCCAGGCCGATCACGTCGCCAGGATCCACACCGGTCTGGCGCAGCAGCGCCGGGACGGTGCCCTTGAACGTGCGAATGTAATCCTGCGGATCCTGCAAGGCCCAATCCGGATCGAGGCGGACGGCTGCTCCCGGCACGGGGAGCGCTCGGTCGATCACGCCGCTGGGGTAGGGGTACACCGCGGTTGCGACCTCCCTGCCTGTGGCCACTTCCACCAGGACCCCACGGCCTGATTCGGTCCCAAAGTCTATGCCGACAGCGTACTTGCGCTTGCTCATGACCACCTCCTGGGCGAGGCGCTGTTTCAGGCGGGCCCACCCGCCTGCTGCTGGACAAGTCCGATAAAGGCAAGCATGTTGTCCAGCGGCGCGTCCTTGGGGACATCATGCGAGGGGGAGAAGATGTAGCTCCCGGGGCGCCCGAGCTCCAGCAGCCGCCGGGTCTCGCGGCGGACGTCCTCCACTGTCCCCCGCGGAAGCGTGCGCTGCACTGACAGGCCCCCGTGAAAGGTCAGGCGCCCGCGGTACTGCGCGATCAGCGCGGGGAGGTCCATCACCTCCGGCTGGAAGGGATTGAAGCAGTTCAAGCCGATCCCGATCAGGTCGTCAAACAGCTCATCCACATCCCCGCAGGAGTGAATAAACACATACCGGCCGGCGTCGCGCACGACGGCATACATGCGTCTCAGCACCGGATAGATGAACTCCCGCCACAGAAGCGGGCCCATCTGCAGGCCGCGCTGCTGACCCCAGTCGTCTCCGAAATAGACCGCGTCGATGTCGTACGTCAGCGCCTCCCGGATCTGGGCGATGTTGTAGTCGGCAATGGCGTCAAGAAGCTCGCGGACGAAGGTGGGATGATCGTAGAAGTCCATGAGCAGGTTCTGCATTCCCCGCAGCGTCCACGCGCGCTCGTAGAGCGAGAACCCGATCTGGAACACGCGAAAGCGGTCCCCGTAGCGGGAGAGGCGCTCGGGGATGTCCTCAAAAAAGCGCGGATCAAGTGGGTCGGGCCAGGTGTAGCCTTTCAGGGTCGGCTCGGGCAGAAGGCAGCCCTTGACAATCCCGATGTCCTTGTCCACGCTCCGATCCCAGACGACTCCGAAGACATCTTGGACCAGGTTCCCCCCCAGGTCGGCGAAAAACCCGATGTCGCTCCCCAACTTGAGCAGGTGGTTGTGCAACAGGGGCTCAAGGTCGGCCTGCCCGAAGTGTTGCTGCAGTTTGGCCTTGGCCTCCTGGGTGAAGCCAAAAGACCAGGGAACATACGGCGGCCTGTTTCCCTCCAGCACCTGCATCACAACCTCCCGCTTGGTCATCTCCCTCCTCAACCGTTGCCCCGCCGGCTGGCCTAAAGGATTTCCAGCACGGCCGGCCGCGCCAGCTTCCCCCCCGCTTCCGCCGGGATCTCCAGCAGCGGCCAGCCGCTGATCTGTGTGAGAACGGTGTTGCCGCTCTCTCCCACCAGGATGGTGTCCTCGGACTTCGTGCCGGTGATGGAAGGATTCCACGCGAAGGCCTGGCCCGCGGCCACAAGCTCAGTCGAATCCGGCCGTGCGAGCATCTCACGCGGCTCATAGCCGGCCGGCCCGCCCTGATGGTGCAGCTTCCACTCGTCCGCGAAACCGACCCGTGCGTAGGCGGCCACGGCCATGCGGAAGATCTCGCCCAGCGAGCGGCCGGGGCGAGTAGCCTCGATCAATGCCGCGTCCACCTGCGCCACCGCTTCGGCCTTCCGACGCAGGTCATCCGGGAGGGAACCGAAATGAACCAGGCGGGTGATCGAGCAGACGAGTCCCCCCTTCCGTCCGCACAGCACCAGCATGGCGTAGCGCTCAAGCTTGCGGTCAGCGGGCAACGGGTGCCGAAACTTGAAAACACGCTCGTCGGTGGCAATCAGGTTGACAATGGCCTGGGCCCCGCGCCACTCGGCCTCCCGCGCAAGGCATGCCGCAATCTCGTGTTCGGTCTGCCCGGGGCGCACCTGCCGGATGGCGCTGTCCATCGCCTGGGCGCAAAGCCCGCCCAGGCTTGCGAAGCGCTCGCCTTCCTCGGGAGTGAGACTTGCCCGCAGGCGGGTCATTTCTCCGGACAGGTCGAGTCCCTCCGGGCAGGGCAGGTCCGTGCCCAGGCGCAGCCCGCGGGTCAGCTCGGCGACGGCATCCCGGGTCTCGTGCCAAGGTGCGACGTGAAACTCCCACCCCTGGGCCCGGAGGCCCTCTTCCTGATCGAGGCGGGTTGCCTCAACGTTGCTGGTGATGAGATGGCGGCCCGAGCGGCTGACCACGAGCGCCGCAGATCCTTCGGTGGTTGCGCTGTTGACGTAGGAGGCCGCGCCGCAAGTGGCCCAGGCGAAACTGCTCACGCGCCGCAGCAGCAGCGCCTCCAGCCCGTGCGCGGCGAGGAGGCCGTGGATGCGCTCCTGTTTCTCATCGAATTCGCTCATGGTCAGACCCCCGCGTAGAGATGTCGGGCGATGATGTGATCCTGGTACTCCGGGGCAAGTTCGCAGAAGTAGCCACTCCAGCCCCACACGCGCACGATGAGATTCTGATACTGCTCGGGATGCGCCCGGGCCGCGAGCAAAGTCTCAGCGTTCAGTGCGTTGAGCTGCAGCTGCTGACATCCGAGCTGGGCGAAGGTGCGGACAAGCATCGCGGTCTTGCGGATCGACTCGCCATCCCGAAAGACCGTGTCCGAGAGTTCCATCGTTATGGGCCCGCCGTTCCACGTGCGCCGGTAGTCGATCTTGGCGAAGGACTGCAGCATACTAAGCGGGCCTCCGGCGCGCACGCCCGGGGAGGGGGCGAGGTTGGCACTGAAGGCCTCCCCCCGCCTGCGTCCTTCCGCCGTGGCCCCCACGCACGGCTCGCGCATCCCTTCGTGCCCCTGGGCGAGCCAGTGGTAGTACATCGCCGAACCCGTCCCCGGGCGCAGGATCCCGCCGCGCGGCGTGGCCCCGTGACGCTCGCATGCGCCAGCGAACTCCTCAAACAGCCTCGCCAGCAGGGTGTCTGCGGCGTCATCGTTGCTGCCGACTTTGGGTCCGCCTTCGGCCAGCTTGCGCCGCAGGGGCTCGTGCCCTTCGTAATCCGCCTCCAGCGCAGCCAAGAGCTCCCCGGGCGCGACAGTCTGCTCCTCGAAAACGAACCGCTTGACGGCCGCCAGGGCGTCGGCGGCATTCGCGGAGCCCGCCCCGTGGATCCCCAGGTTGTTATAGCGACTGCCGCCAGAGAGGTCCTGGCCGCGCTCGAGGCACTCGCTCATCAGGACAGAGTAGTACGGCGCGGGAGGAAGCAGCAGCCGTGAGTAAGCCTCTGCCAGGTCCTCCACCTGTCCGGCAATGTTCTCAGCGACGCGGCGCAGGATCCCGTCAAACCCCTCGCCCGCGCTCAGGCCGGCGCGGATTCCCCAGTCTGCCGCGGCCGGGAGGGAAACCGCTCCGATGTTGACCACCTCCATCCCCCGGCCGGGAATGATGAACTCCCAGCAGGCGGCGACGACATAGTCGCGCGCGTCCTCCAGTTCGTAGCCGTGTGCCAGGAGCGCGGGGATCACCACGTCGTCATTGGAGTACTGCGGAAAGCCGAGCCCCTCCCGCGTGAGCTCGGTCGCAAGCTCCAGCAGCTCGAGGTCGATCCGCGGGGAGATGCGCAGGTTGACCTTGGGATCAATCATCGCAAGATCCCGGGAGACGCGCAGGACCATACGGGTCAGCTCGTTGGTCGCCGGCCGGCCGTCACGCGTCAGGCCGCCCAGGGTGATCGTCTGGCCATTGTCCCCCTGTTGGACTCCCGGATACAGATCGCTATCCTTGTTCAAGGAGACAAAGAACTCAGCCAGGAGTTCCTCGGCCCCGGGGAGGTCCACTCGCCCCGCCTCCAGGTCCGACTCAAGATAAGGCCACAGGTACTGGTCCAGGCGCCCCAGCCCGACGTGATAGTGCCCGCTCAGCCACACCACGGCCTGCAGCAACCGCAAGGACTGCAGGGCTTCGTGGAAGGAGCGCGGGCGGCGTGCCGGGACGTGCGCCAGCCGCTCGGCCAAGTCGGACCGGCCCATCTCCTGCGCCGCGCGCGCGTAGCGTCCCGCCAGCGCGAGCACAGCATCAATCGTCTCGATCGCACAATCGAGGAACTCGACCGCCCTGACCTCCCCGGCCAGGCGCTCCCGGGCCAGGAGCGCCACCCGCCTGCGACCCAGCAAGCCCTGCGAGAGCGCCAGGCCCCAATCGCCGCAGACTGTGCTGACCGGTCCGAGTTCATGGAGCGTCCGGCCCTGGGTCAACCTGGCCCACTCTTCAGGCGCGTACACCTTCGGCACAGACGGGAGCGTGCGGGTAAAAACGATCTCCTCGTCCGGTTCAATAACGACGAGTTCCCCTTCACACTGGCGGCGAGTGAGCCGTGCCATCCGGTGCATCCAGCTGAGATGCTCGCGCTCGCATTCCGCGAGCATCTCCCGGGGCGAAGCCTGGCGGAAGCGCCGGTGGGCTCCTGCGCGCGTTCGCTGCCGGAGGACTTGCAGCCGCTCCTTCATGCCACTCGGGCTGCCACCCGGCAGCGCTCAAAGGGAGCGAGGTTAACTCTCACCTCGCGCTCTTCGTCGTAGTCCGGTTTGAACTCCATGCCGGCGGCGCGGTACTTCGCGCCCGCCGCCTTGTTGTAAGGCAACAAGTCCACTCCCTGGAGCCCGGCCAGGCCGCAGACGGTCTCGGCGATGGCGGCCAGGTTCTCGTCGGTGTCGGTCACTCCCGGCACCAGGGGAACCCGGACGACGAAGGGCACGGCCATTGCGTTCATCGTCCGCAGGTTCCGCAGGATCAGGTCGTTGTCGCCGCCAGTGTAACGCCGGTGGGCCTCTCGATCGATCAGCTTGAGATCGAAGAAGACGAGGTTCGCGCGCCCGACCACCCGCCGCCAGTCCTCTTCGCTGGCGTAGCCCGAGGTGTCAAGCAGGATGTGGATCCCTTCCAGGCGGTCAATCACCTCGGCCAGGAACTCCGGCTGGAGCAGGGGCTCTCCCCCCGAGAAAGTCACGCCGCCCTCGTTAGTCTTGAGAATGCCCGCCTGCCTCCCTAGGAGCGCGGCCAGTTCGTCGGCGGCATACTCTTTGCCTGCCAGCCTCTCCCGGCCGGGAGCGCGGATCGTCTGCGGGGCGCGGGATTGACCCTCGGGATTGTGACACCACGAGCAGCGCAGAGGGCACCCCTTGAGGAAGACGGTCGTCCGGATTCCGGGACCATCGTGCAGGGTGAACTCCCGAATGTCGAACACGATCCCGGATGTCACGGCGGGTCCCAAGTGCGGGGCCCCTGCGGATGCGCAGCCGGCCCGCTAGCGGCCATGGTAGTACACGTCCCAGCCCAGGTACTTACCCAGGGCCTCCTCCACCGCCGAAGCCGTGCGCGCAAGGTTGATGGCCACGTGGTGCTCGAATCCGTTCTCGCAGATGTGGCGCAGCAAGATCTGCAGGGCCGGGATGTGGACCACGCCGTAGCCACCGAAGGTCTTGAGCGAGTCGTTGGTCAGTTCGCCCTCGCCCAGGTAGGCGCGGATTTTTCCCCGAAGATCATCGGTGGAGACGCGGCAGTAGGTGAACGGAGCAGCCCGCACGCGACCCGCAATGGTGCCGTAGGTCTGGTTCTTGCCCACCGTGCCGGCGATAATCGCCTGGTAGTCCATCGCGGCCTGATCCTCTTGGGAAGTCCCCCCCTCCACGAACATGTCCCTGGGCAGGTTCGAGCAGTGGAAGATGACTCCCTTGTCGGGATCCTCCTGGTAGTTGTTGTTCCAGTCCACGATCGCGCTGGGTTTGCCCGACGCCAGGGTGAGGGCCAGCATGCCCACGACCCCGGCAATATCGGTCTCGCAGGCGCTGGGCATGAGGTCATTGCTCATCATGCTCATGACCGTGCACGGGACCACCCCGTAGAATTCCTCCATCGCCGTCCAGCACTGCAGGGCGCTGGCCTGCAGCTCGTTTTCCTTCATCCAGGCTTCGACAACCGCGCCCAGTTTGGCCATGCGCACGAGCGACTCGGAAGGAATGCCCTGAGTGGGGACGTAGGCCCCGATCTCCTCGAGCTTCGACCTCACGATGGGCTCATCCGGCTTCAGCCGCGCGGCGCGGCCGAGAACCTCGGAAAGGTCAAGGGTTTCGACGCTGATTCCCGACTGCTCAAGCAGCTTCTCGCTGAAGCGCACGGTGTTGAAGGCCGCCGGGCGGGCTCCAATCGCCCCGATGCGCGCCCGGCGCAGCCCGCGCACGACGCGACAGATGCTCGCGAAGCGGTGCAGATCCTCGCGGAAACTGGCGCTGCCCGGGTCGACGGTGTGCAGTGCCGTGAGGGAGAAGGGAATGCCGTATTGGACCAGGTTGTTGCAGGCGGACATCTTGCCGCAGAACGCGTCCCGCCGGTCTCCCATCTTCATCTTGCCGGCCTCATCGGGGAAGGCGTGCACCAGCACAGGCACGTTCAACTCCGCCCAGCGCAGCGTATTGGCAACCGCGCGCTCATCTCCGAAATTGGGCAGGGTGATGAGGACCCCGTCGACTTCCTCCCGATGCTGCTTGAAGAGCTCCGCGCACTTGTGGGCGTCCGCCAGTGTCTCGACACTGCCCGACTTGGTGTCCGCAGGGTCGAGGGCCACGGCGCGGATGCTCTCTTCCGCCAGCACTTTCAAGATCGTCTTGCGCCCTTCTTCGCAGAGATGATCCGGGAAAAAGCCGCGATTGCCGACAATCACACCCAGAGTCAATTCCTTCAGCATTTCTGCCTCCTCTAGCGGTCAAGGACTCCACCGAGTTCGCTCTCTTGGAGAGGCAACGCCTCCTGCGGCGGTCCCCCGATGTTGCCCTTTCTTACCGAACTGGCTCGAACAACCAGCTTCGGGGGCAGCAGGATCGACTGCACCGGGCCGGGCGCCTCCCCCCGTCTGTTTGCCTCAATCATCTGGTTCACCAGCCGGACGGCTGCGCCACCCAGATCCCTGAGCTCCTGTCGGACCGTGGTGAGTGAGGGCCAAAAATAGGAGGACTCGGGGATGTCGTCGAATCCCACCAGGCCCAGATCGTCCGGAACATGCAGGCCGCGCTGGTGGGCAGTTTGCAGCACCCCCAGAGCCATCTGATCGTTGCAGGCAAACACGGCGTCCGTTTCCGGATACTGGGCAAAGAGCTGGCTAAACCCCTGTTCTCCGCTCGAGGCACTCCAGTCGCCCACCACCACCTGGCGCTCTCCGGGCTCTAGTCCCGCGGCCCGCAGGGCCTCCTGCCATCCCCATGTGCGCTCCCTGGCCTCCCACCAGTCTGCCGGGCCGGCGATCAGGCCAATGTGCCGATACCCCTGCGCCAGCAGGTGGGCTGTGGCCTGCCGACCCCCCGCCCGGTTATCAACCGACACCACCGGCAGGCTGTTGGAGGGATGCATGCTCAGGAACACCACCGGGACAGGCAGCCGGGCGCTTCTCTCCTGCAGCCACGCGCGGTTGTTCCCAATCTCCGGAACGGCCCAGACAATTCCATCCACCTGCCTGGACACCAGTCCGTTGAGCAGCTTCTCGGCATTGTCGACCTGGGGGCGATGCAGGAGGTTGAGCACAACAGTGTAGCCGAGCTCAGTGGCCTGCTGCTCAATGCCGAC
>JAPLGX010000127.1 GCA_026389925.1 Chloroflexota bacterium | reverse complement strand
ATATTGTAGCGAGTCTTCTGCTTCATCCGAGCCAGGATATCGTCTTCGCTGCCCGACAGGTCTACGACGATCGTCCGTGGCGGCTGCACGCTGAGGCGGCTGGGTTGCAGGTTGAGGCGCGCCAGGCCGATGCGCAATGGTTCCGAGTCCGGCAGGTCGGGTTCGACGAGCAGCACCACGACCCGCCGGCTTCGCACCAGCTGGTTGAGTGCCGGCAGCAGTTGAGCCAGGGAAAGCTCGGAGGCGGGCAGCGGCCCGCGAGGAATGTAGGCGAGGCTCCGACCCAAAGGCAGGCGCCGCAAAAGAACCAGGGCGCCTGCCGCACCTTCGATGACCGGATGGGCTTCCCAGCCGAAGCGGGATTTCAGTTCACCCCATTCGCGCGTCTGAAGAATGTGAGCTTCGGGGTGTCGGGCGAGAAAGGCATCCCACTCGCTGGGCTGGTTCACGCGGCGATTATACCAGCCGCATTCCTCAGCGCACCTGATTAAAGTTGACGATTAACAGGTTGCGTTCGCAATCCGCGTAGGTTGTCAGATACACCTTCTCGGAGAGTGGCATGCCCGCTGCATCAACAGCCTGCACCCACAACGTTTGATCGGAGGCGACCGGTTGCGTGCCGAGGTTGAACTCGTAACCGCCCGGGCCGTATTCGGGTGCGCTGCCGGTGATGGCGTCCTGATCGAAGGCACGGCTGTTCCACAGGCCTTCGAGGTGGACGAGCAGATAGGAAATGGGCGCGCCGTTGTTGGGGCCGAAGATTTGACCGGCAATCCCGGTCCATGAACATCCCTTGAACCCCTGCGCGGCTTTCACTCCACTCGGCTGCAGCACGAGCGGGAAGGGCGTGGGTGAGGGCGTGGTGGGCGGGGCGGGTTCGCTCGTGGCCGTGGGTGCTTCCGTGGCCGTGCTGGTTGCGACGACCACTGCGGTCTGCGTCGGCGACAGGGTCCCTGGAGGAAAGGTGGCGGATGAGACAAACGTTGCGCTGGCGACAGGGGTGAAGGTCGGGGTATAGGTCGGCGGGAAGGTGATGACGTCGGTTGCCGTAGCACCAGGACCTGCGGCCGTGGCGGGGAGTGTGGGCGGGAGAAACGGATTGAGCGGAAGCTCCGGGTTGACGAAGAGAACCACGTAGGCCGCAATCGCCCCCAGGGTGAAGAGCACCAGGATGGCGCTCAGAATGTACATCGCCACCCCGCCGCATCCGGGGCCGGCTTTGCTGATGTCGGGAGAGTATTCGCTCATGTCGTCTGGACCTTTCTTCGGACCTGCTTCGTCAGCCAGCCTAGGGCAACGCGACCAAGACTTGAACCTGGGCGCCGGCGACCTTCTCGTCAATCCAATCGCGCAGCGCCTTCCGCCGGGCCGCCTCCAAAGCCGGGGCCGACAGCGGCCTGTCGCTTTCCCTTTCTATCGTCCGCACGATATGAAAGCCGTCGGCGGCAGCAATGACCGGGCTGACCTCACCCGGGGCGAGGGCAAAGGCGGCTGCCTCTATCTCCGGAACCGCTAGCCAGCCTCGCGGGACCCATCCCAGATCGCCGCCCCCCGCACGCGTGCTCAAGTCCTGAGAGTAAGTGCGCGCCGCCTGCGCAAAGTCCGCCCCGCTGGCGATACTTAGTCGCACCTCGTCCGCCAGGGCCTGGGAAGACATCAGGATGTGAGCGGCATGCACCTGTTCGCCTCGGGGCGGTACCCCCTCCACAATCCGATCGGTGAGGGCGCGCGACAGCATTTGGCGCTTCAGCGCGAGCGTGAATTCCTCGACGATGTATCCTGATTGGGCGAGCCACTCGGAAAAGGCTGGGTCGCCACCGCGGGCCGCGCGCGCCTGGTCCACCCCCCGGGCGATGGCGGCCTCTTCGACGGTCAAGCCTTCCGACAACGCCGCCTGGACCACCACCCGCTCTTCGATCATCGCTCGAAGCACCGCCTTGCGGTCGTCAGGGGAGGGTGCAAGGTCGATGCCCAGGCTGGTTTGGCCTGCCGCGAAGCGCGCCACCTCCCGCTCGAACTCGTCCAGCGTGATCCGTTCTCCATTGACTTCGGCCGCCAAGGGTTCCGGCGTCGCGCTGGGTGTTGGCGGCAATGGCGTGTCCGTGGGAGGGGCGAATCCAGGCAGGCTGCCGCAAGCGCCCGTGACGAGCATGAAGAGCACGGCGGCGATGGTGGTGCGGCGAGAAGTGGTCGGGATGGAGCTAGTCATGGCGGCAGGAGACGGCCGGCGCCGCCTGCGCGTCGGCCGTTCGCGATTATACTTGACCCTATCCCTCGGAACGAGCCCGCGGCTGGGTGGCGGATGCCAGATCAGGATATGTTCGCGGAGGCAGTAGCAGCGGCCCGCGCCGGTCGGCGCGCGCACGCGCGCCTCCTGCTCGGGCGGCTCTTGCGCGCAGACCAGTCAAACCCGGAGTACTGGTTGTGGCTAAGCGCGGTGGCCGACAACGAGCGCGAACGGGCGCTGTGCCTGCAGAGCCTGGCGAAACTCGATCCGCAACACCCGGCGGCGCGGGCCGGGCTGCGCATGCTCGGCGAGGGGACCGATGCGACACCCGGGCAGCGTACCGGGCCAGCGACGACAGCCAACAGCCTGGCCCGTTCGACCGATCGCAGAACCTCTCCCGCCTCAGCGGCCGTCAGCGTTCCACCGCATCTCATCATGCGCGCATTGATCATCCTGGCTGCCCTGGCCGCGGGCGGATTGTTGATCTGGGGGGCCGTGGCGCTTGGGCGGTCGCTCTGGCGGCCGGGCCTGACCCTTATCCGGCGCACGCCGACGCCGAGCGCCTCCGCAACGCCGGCCGCCTCACCGACCTTGCTTCCCACATTGCCGCTCTCCAGTTCCGTTTCGATGGCGGACTACTTCGCTGTGGAGCAGACTCCGACTCCCTTCTACGGGGCCACGCCACATCCGGTGGTGGCCGCGTATGCCATCGGCGTGGATGCGATGCGCAGCCACCAATGGGAAGAGGCCGTGCAGTATCTCAACCAAGTGCTGGTGATTGACCCCGGCGCGGCCGACATTCATCAGATGGTCGCCGAAGCCCAACGCCAGATGGGCAACCTGGATTGGGCGCGCGAATCCATCGCTAAGGCCCTGAACGCCAATCCGCGCTATGCGCCCGCCTACCTGGCGCGAGCGCGCCTCACGCTGTTGCGCGATCCGCAGGCGGATGTGCTGCACGATGTCGACCGTGCCCTCGAGCTCGACCCGGCCTTCGTCGATGCCTACGTCGAGCGAGCCGCCCTCCACATCCGCGCCGGAGACCTCTCGGCCGCCGACGGGGACCTCGGGCGCGCCATCCAGTTGGATTCTCAGCATGCCATGGCGTGGGTGACCCGCGGCCGCCTGGCGCTGCTCAACCACGACCAGGAGGGCGCCATCAATGCCGAGCTGCGCGCCCAATCCATTGATCCAACCATCCCGATGTCCTACTTCATCCTGGGCCAGGCCGACATGGACCTGGGGCTGAGCGCCTCGGCGCTTACCCCGCTCCAGGTGTATGTCACCTACGCGCCGGACGACCCGCTCGGGTGGTTGGCGTACGGCAAGGCGCTGCAAGCTGAAGGCGAAGCTCACGCGGCGATTGAAATGCTCAGCCAGGCAGTTGCCCTCTCGCCGCGCATGATCGAGGCCTACCTGACGCGCGGCGAAGCCTACCTGGCGGTTGACAATGGCAACGGAGCCTACCGCGATTTCCGTTCGGCCTACGATCTGGACCACACCCTTTTTGCCGCCCGCTATGGCGCGGCGCGTGCATTCGAGATCACCCACCAGCCCCGGGAGGCCCTGCGCGAGATCGAGGGCGCGCTGAGTCTGGCCGTGACCTCGGCCGAGAGCGCCCGGGCGCTGATGCTGCGCGCGCGTGTGCGCGAATCGACCGGCGATATTGAACTGGCGCTACGCGACTGGCGGACAATCGCCAGCATGCCGGATGCGCCGCCCGAGATCCTCATGGTTGCGCTGGCGCGGTTGGTGGCCACGCCCTCACCGACGCCGGGCGCGCACTAAATCCGAGACCGGTCGGCGTTCATTTTGACACTGCGCAATGGCATGTGGTAGAATCTTTGCGCTCGGCGAGGGAGACCCACATGCGCTGGAGTGGAGGGATGGCCGAGTGGTCTAAGGCGGCTGTCTTGAAAACAGCTGTGGGGGCAACCTCACCGGGGGTTCGAATCCCTCTCCCTCCGCCATCTGGGGAGGTGCCGGAGTGGTCGATCGGGGGCGCCTGCTAAGCGCTTGTAGGGCCTTTAAAGCTCTACCCAGGGTTCAAATCCCTGCCTCCCCGCTGCGAGCAATAACGCGCCCAAGGCGATCTCACGCCAGCGGCGTGCGTACGATCGAAGGACATCTGCCCTCGTAGCTCAGTTTGGATTAGAGCACTTGCTTGCGGAGCAAGGGGTCGTGGGTTCAAGTCCCACCGAGGGCGCCAGACAGGAAGGCCGCACACAGCCCGTGCGGCCTTCCGCATTGTGCGGCGGGGTTAGACCCGAAGCATGGTCAGAGCCTGCTGGGCGCCGTGCAAGCGTGCAGCGTGCAGCGGGCAGCTTGGGCGGTGGGCGTGACGCATGCAGGATGCCGTGCCTGCCCTGCGCGGGTATAATCAATCCTTGACATGCCGATTTCCGAGCACGCCCTTCGCGCGTGCGCCTGCGAGCGAAGGTGTGTGCCTCGGCGCAGCTCACAGAGGACGGGCCATGGCACAGCCATCCATCAATTACGCGCCTGAAACATGCGCCTGGTGTGAAGGGAAGGGCCGCTTCGGCGACGCCGGGCTCAAGTGCCCGGCCTGCAACGGCATGGGCAGCCTGCTCGTTGCGCAGCCTTCTCGGCCATGCGGGTGGTGCGAGGGCAAAGGACGCATCGGGGAGTACGGCGATCGATGCCCGACGTGCGGCGGCGCCGGGTGGGTGCACGTGATGCGCGGCTGAGCACCGCATCCAATTGCGTCCCCCCTCGTTCGCCATGTGCATGGCGAGGGCGTGGCGACATCTCAGTTGATGACCCGAGGGCGGGGCCTCTCCCCGCCCTGGCCTGTGATACCTGTGGCATAAT
>JAPLGX010000352.1 GCA_026389925.1 Chloroflexota bacterium | reverse complement strand
TTTGCATCTCCCCGCCGGAGAGAGTAAATGGATTGCGCTCCTCAAAGCCGCGCAATCGTGTGTACTCCAGCGCCTGGCGGACGTTGGCGCGGATGTCCTCGGCCGTGAAGCCGAGGTTGGATGGCCCAAACGCCACATCGTCTTCCACTGTCAGAGAGACGATCTGGGTGTCCGGGTCTTCGAACACCATGCCCACTTCGCGGGAGAGCTCGGCGACACTGGCGCCCAATGTGCTCTTCCCCCTGATCAGCACCTCGCCTTGCAGGGTTCCAGGGATCTGATGCGGGATCAGCCCGTTGAGCAGCTGCAGGAAGGTCGACTTGCCCGCCCCAGTGGGGCCGGTGATTACGACAAACTGACCGGCGGGAATCTGCAAGGAAATATCCTGCAGTGCCGGCCGGTCAGCCTGCCAGTATGTGAAGGAGACGTTGCGGAGCTCGACTGTCAAGATACGCTGCCGTGTTCAGGGCTTTTCTGTCGGTTGCCTTGCGGCCTTTCCCAAGCGGGTGCGATTCAGCGCCTCCACGGCGCCGACAGCGATCAGGGTGATCACCGCTAGGATGAGCAACCCGCCGATTAGGTACTGGAAGGCATACGGCAGCACAACCGCTGCGCCCAGGTAGCCGACGGACTCGGCCACGATCAAGATGTACCAGACCACGAACAGGGCAACCAGCATCAGGGCGTAGCGCTGGGTCCGCTTTCCGGCCGAGGACTCGTCACGGATCCACTGGAAGTAGATGACGCTGCACAGCGCCACCACAACCGAATCCGACATCATCCACAGCGGCATGGTCACCAGAGGGTCGGAGTAGCCCCCCACGATCAGCGTGCTCAGTATGTAGCCCACCCAGCCGCCCAGCAGCCCCTCCAGCAACCCGAAGTACATCGCCCCGAAAACCGGAGCCACCGTGCGGATCGACCAGCCGAGCACCGGGACCTTGACGAACGCAAAGACGACCGTCGCCGCGGCTATCAGCGCAATGCGCACGATGCGTTGGCTGGAGAAGATCTCAATCTTCTGCCCCTCCCGATACCAGGGTAAGAGCCACGTCTTGTTGTCTTTGAAGTAGGCCCAAAGGATGATGATCAGGCCGGCGTAGAAGAGCTCGAACAAGTAATCGAGCAGGATCCGGCCGGGCGCCCGCGGGACGCCCGTGTTCAGCGGCGTAAGCAGGCCGATGACATACGCCGCCAGACCGAGGATGGCCAGCGCCGCCCCCGCCTGCATCAAACGGGAAGTTCGCATCAGGGTTGAGACTCGCTTGAACATCTCGCCTCCTCCTTGCGGAAACCTTTGGCTTCCAGATCGGGGTTACTCCCGTAAGAATACATCAGAGCCAGACACGGGTCAATTCCGAAGGTTGGGCAATGGAAGGGTCTGGCCCGTTGCCGGCCGCGAGCGAAGGTGATTTGGACATGGCATGCCCAAGATCGTCACGGCGATTCCGCGTGCGCAGCAAGCAAATCGATGGCAAAATCGGAGTCGGCGGCTTATCGGGCATCGGCCGCCTGGCACCCACGGACCAGCTCTTAGGGAATTGGTCCGGCCGGGCGAATGGCAGGCCGCTATGAGGCTGCCTCTCAACGAAGGGGACGAAGTAGCCTTGTTCTCCAGCACCCGCTGACGCACAACTCGAAGAGAGATCTGGAAGCGTCGACCCGCGCGCTGATGTTGGTCACTTGGCGTGCGGCGAGCCAACAGTGAAGCCGGCCAGATCGATGGGCCGGTTTTTGCTTTGCTCGGGCGGGCTCATGAAACGACATCTTCAATCTGTCCTCCTTGTTCTTGGGTCCCTCGCCGTCATGGACACAGTGGCGCTGGCCCAGGGCGGCTACAGTATGACCCGCTCGGTGATTGCCGGCGGGGGAGGTGTCTCGGGCGGCGGGTCATATGACCTGGAGGGCACGATCGGCCAGCCCGCGACCGGCGTCTCCTCTCAGGGGGAGTATCACGTCGCCAGCGGCTTCTGGGGCTTGGTGCACTCCTTCTTCGACGTGTACTTGCCCCTCGTCTTGAGGAACAGCCCCTAGCAGGTTGCGGAAAAACATCTGACTGAAGCCATCAAAAACGAATCTTTGACCCTCGACCGGG
>JAPLGX010000443.1 GCA_026389925.1 Chloroflexota bacterium | reverse complement strand
AGCTCACCACCATCGCGCGCACCTACGTGGCGCGCGGCGAAAAGCCTCAGGCCGGGCGGGTGCTCGAGCGCATCCTGCAGCTCAACCCGATGGACATCGAGGCGCGCCTCGAGCTGATCAAGCTGCTCACGGCGCAGGGCGACCTGCGCGGCGCGCTGAGCCAATCGCTCGACCTCGGCGAAACTTACTCGCAATTGGCTGAGCAGGAAAATGCCCGCCAGTGCTACGAGAACGCCTTGCAGCTGGCTCGCGCGAATCGAGTGGACGCCTCCTGGCAGATTCAATTGCTCTACCGCCTGGGAGATCTGCACCTGCAGCGACTGGATTGGCGCTCGGCCCTGCAGTCGTTCTCTCAGCTGCATGAGCTCGATCCCTCCGATGAACGCGCCTCGACCCAGGTGGTGGAATTGCTGCTCCGCTTGCGGCGAACGAGCGAGGCGCAGACTATGCTCGATTCGATCGTGGCCGAGTGGAACAGCCAGGGCCGGGCCGAGCAAGTGGTCACCTGGCTCGAGGAGATGGTGCGCCTGCGCGCCGAAACGCCCATGATGCGCCAAAAACTGGCCGAGATCTATTTGCAGCGCGGGCGGCTGACCGAAGCCGTGGCCCAAATGGACGCTCTGGGAGAGATCCACCTGGATGCCGGGCACACCAAGGAGGCCATGGCCGTCGTGCGGGCGATCGTGGGCCTCAACCCGCCCGGGGTCGAGGAGTATCGTGCCCTTCTCAAGAAGCTCGAGGGCGCCGGTGGCGGCTGATCGCGCTTCCGGGTATTCGCTACCCCGGCCACTCGCGCGAGCTGCCGCCTGCCGGCCATCATGAGCGGACTTTCGGGAAACCTCCTCTTCCTGGTGCAGCGGCTCGATTGGTACAGCCTGATCGACATCGGGCTGGTCACGCTGCTCTTCTTTGCCATCCTTTCCCAATTCCGCGGCACGCAGGCGGCGGTCGTCCTGCGCGGTATTGCGATTCTGATCGTGATCGTGGCCGTGCTTTCAGGCATGACCCGCTTGCCGGCCTTCTCCTGGCTACTGCGCACGGCCCTGCCAGCGCTGCTCATCGCGCTGCCGGTGATCTTCGCGCCGGAAATCCGGCGCACGCTCGAACGGGTGGGGCGCGCCGGATGGTTGCGCCGGCAACGCGCAGCTGGCGGGTTGCCGCAGCGGGTTCGCGCGGTCGTGACGGCCGCTCAGCGGCTGGCGGAACGGCGCCATGGGGCGCTGATCGTGCTCGAGCGAGACACGCGCCTGGAAGATTTCGTCGAAACGGGTGTGCGCCTGCAGGCGGACCTGAGCGCAGAGCTGCTCTTGCAGATCTTCTATCCCAGTACACCCTTGCACGATGGGGCGGTGATCATCCGCGACAACGTGGTGATGGCGGCCGGGTGTGTGGTGCCGCTGTCCTCGGTGGGCAGCCTTTCACCGTCGCCCGAACGCACGATGGGCCTGCGCCATCGCGCCGCGCTCGGCATCACCGAAGTCAGCGACTCGGTGGCGATCGTCGTCTCGGAGGAAACCGGAATCATCTCGATTGCCCATAACGGGCGCATGATCCGCCGCCTGGATGCGGCGCGTCTGGCCAATCTGCTCTCGGCGTTCATCCGCACCCCGAGTGTGCCCTCGCCGGTGGAGTGGTTGCGCGATCGACTGGGCCTGCCGGCCCGCAGCCCGTCGCCCGCCGCCGATGCGGCGCTGCCGCCGAGCGAAGGGGAAGGGCACGGGGTCGGTTGATGCGAGTCTTGCGCTGGTTCGCAGGAAACCTTGGATCGCTGGCGCTGGCCATTGTCCTGGCGGTCACCGTGTGGGCGGTGGCC
>JAPLGX010000386.1 GCA_026389925.1 Chloroflexota bacterium | reverse complement strand
GTGGCCGGCGCCGCGTGGTGGCTTGAGCGGCCGGGCAAAGCGCCGGCCGTCACGCCCACGCCAGCCACGGCACCGCTGTGGACGATCGAATCAACAAGTGTGATGAGCGTGCGCCTGGAAGACACGCAGGCCAAGACCGTGGTCGAGCTCGCACGCTCGACGGACGGCACGTGGTCACTCGTCCAGCCAAGCAAGGAACCGGCCGATACGGGCGCGGTGGAGATGGCCATCGCCCAGATGTCGAACCTCTCCTTGATCACCGATCTGGGGACGAAGATCACACTCGAGAACTTCGGCATGGACAAGCCGAGGTACATGATTACGCTGACCACCGCCGACGCGACCTACACACTGGAGGTCGGCAGCCCCACCGTCACCGGCTCGGGCTACTACGTACGCAGGCAAGGGGACCCGCGCGTGGTCGTGGTGGGCACCTACGCGCTGGAATCCGTCCTGGGTTGGGCGCAGAGCCTGCCACTGCCGGCCACGCCCACGCCGCCGGCAACGGCGACTTTGGCCGAGCCGACCGCGACGCTTGAGGCGATCGGGACTCCACCGGAGGGCACTTCCAGCCCAGCCACGGCAACGGCCACGGCCACCGCCGTCCCGACGCCATAGCCCCTGGTTTTCGGCCCCGCAGGCTCGCAGGGCTGAGAACGCCGCTCAGTTCCTCCATCAGGACCTGCCAGGCACCTGTTTCGAGGCCGAAATCGCCTTCGAATCGTGCCGGGTTGTTGCCTTGAGAGGTTTTCCGCTGTATTCTGGTATCGATATGGCACGAAACACTGGGAAAACAAGCAAGAACAAGCGAACACCGGCTACAGGCAGCCGGCGAGCATCGCCACGCGCCGCGAAGCCCAAGCCTGCCGTGGGCCGCGCCGCCAAGCCGGCCGCATCCGGGAAGCGCGGCCTGCCCGCGAAGCACACCCCGCCCGCCTCGGCCAAAGTGACCTCGCGCGCGGCCGAGGGCGGCGAGCGGGGTCAGGGCTCGTCGCGCGCCCTCGGCCGGGGCACGCTCCAATTCCGTCTTCCAGGGATGGGCGCGCCAGGCAGTTCGGTGCGCTTCATCGACCGTGCGCCGCGCAACCTCGGGCGCGAGGCCATCTCGCGCGAACTGGCGCGCCTAAGCCGGCCGCAGCGCGCGGAGAAGCCCTCGCAACGGGATACGCCGCCGCCGACCGGATCGGCGCCGGCCTCGCCCCTCGACGATCTGCCCGTCGATGAAGAACATCCCTCCATGCGCGCGCTCATCGAGCTCGGCAAGGAGAAGGGCTTCGTCACCATCGACGACGTGCTGCGCTTCTTCCCGGATGCCGAGCGCGACATCGACCAGCTCGAGGAAGCCTACGCCGCGCTGCTTTCCGCGAGCATCGAGGTCTACGACACCTCGGATGTGAGCGAGGCCGAGCCGGGCGATGAGGACCTGGCCGAGGTGGAGGAAGAGATTCCTCTGGCCGGGGAACTGCTGGAGGACGACTCGTATCTCTCGGCGATCGATGCCGACGACACGATCGGGCTGTATCTCAAAGAAGTCGGCCGCGTCCCGCTGCTCACCGCGCCGCAAGAGGTCTCACTCGCCAAGCGCATCGAACGCGGCAAGTTCGCGCGCGAGGCGCTGGCGCGCGGCGTGAACGACGCGCGGCGCCAGGCCGACCTGCAGCGCGTGATCGAAGATGGATGGAACGCGCGCGAGCACCTCATCACCGCCAACTCGCGCCTGGTGATCAGCGTGGCCAAGAAGTACATGGGGCGCGGCGTGCCCTTCCTGGATCTCATTCAAGAAGGCAACATCGGCCTGATCCGCGCGGCCAAGAAGTTCGATTACCGCCGCGGGCACAAGTTCTCGACCTACGCCACCTGGTGGATCCGCCAGGCGGTGACGCGCGCGATTGCCGACCAGGGCCGCACCATCCGCGTGCCGGTCCACATGGGCGACCAGATCAACAAACTCCTGCGCGTCTCGCATCAACTGACGCAGGAGCTGGGGCGCGATCCCTCGCCGGATGAGCTGGGCGAGGCGCTGGGCGTGACGGCCAAGAAGGTCGAGAACATGATTCAGGTGGCGCGCCGGCCGATCTCGCTCGAGACGCCGACCGACGAGGAAGAGGATTCGGTGCTGGGGGATTTCATCGAGGACGAGGAATCGCCCGCGCCGGTCGAGTTGGCGACGCAAAACCTCTTGCGCGAGCAGTTGGAGGAGGTGCTCTCCGCGCTCCCGCCGCGCGAGGTGCGCATCCTGCAGCTGCGCTACGGGCTCCTGGACGGGCAATCGTATACGCTCGAGGAAGTGGGCAAGAAGATGGGCGTGACGCGCGAGCGCGTGCGCCAGATCGAGGCCCAGGCCTTGAGCCGATTGCGCCACCCCACCCATCGCCGCAAGCTGAGGGATTACATTACCGAGTAGGGCGAGAACGAACTTGACCGAGATGACACCGGCCGGACCCAGTGGGTCCGGCCGGTGTGTTCTGGGTCATGCATCGGTTTCCGAGCATCGGGAGCTTGGGCACGCGGTTCCACTCTCGACAATGGCGATTTCTTCTGGTGTCAGGTCGTACAGCTCATAGACGAGCGCGTCGATCTGCTTGTCGGTTGCATCGATGAGGCGCTGGATGCGCGCCTGCTCGGTGGCATCTTTGGCGTCGGCCTTGCGCGCGTGCAGGTCCAGCATCTCTTCTACCAGCGCCACGATTCTATCGTGCCGTGTCTTGTCGGTAGGGTCGGAGAAGTTGATAGGATGGATGGGAAGTTGCCGAAAGTCATTCGGGTTGATATTGACGTTTGGAAAGTGCGCCTTATACCAATAGTTCAGGAGACGCGAATTGAACAACCCCAGAACATAACGGAGATCATATTGAAGCTCCGGCTTGGCAATGATGTTCGCCAAATTGTGTGCATTATAGTGTTCATCAACATCGAGTGTGGCTACGAGTCGGCGTTCCAATGATTTATTGCGCATGGCCTGTAGAAGGATTTTAGGGCTGGCAAAGTACTTCTCATCTCTCGGACACCACAGCCAAGGCCCGTAGTTCACATACTCACCACCCCACTTTGTTTCATATCTGCCAATGTTCTTTCCCCGAAGAAGTCTCTTCCACCCTTTGCGCTCCTTAGTTCCTGTATGCTCTGCTCTCTCGGCATCTTCGGCGGTCTTGTAAAGAATGATGCCCTGGCTTGACTCGGTTATCTCTCCAAGTCGCACTTTCCCCAACTCAAGCTTATCGAATAACTGAGCCTGTCGCGGATTGGTATGCACGTTTAGCTTGAAATCGTGCTCGGCCTTGATATCAATTTGAGACACAGCAAATGCTTCATCCCATTGGGCGGTGCCTACACGGCTTTTGTCGCTCCTGGGATTCAATTTATGAATTGAGATCCGATTCGCCCGACGT
>JAPLGX010000369.1 GCA_026389925.1 Chloroflexota bacterium | reverse complement strand
GCTGCGCGTCTTTGGGGTGTCAGGCACCTGTGTCTCAGGCAACGCGCCATCCGCTGCAGCTCTAAGGATCGCACGCCGAACGTGTTCAACTTTGCCGACGGGCGTCAATTGCTGAGGAGTGTACGGCAGGCTTCCGGCGATTGTCAAACGCAGAGTGGGATCGCGACGCGCGCGAGAACCCGAGCGGCGGCGCACACTCTTCCACTATTGCGAGGGGCAAGACCCGTCAGGACCCAGGGCCACAATCTTCGGTGCCAGCGCATGAGCCGACGAATAACCACGCTCGGCGTTTGGCCGATGCGGCATACGTGCGCATGCCCCACGGGCGCGCTCATGCGTAAGGCGTGCTGTGCCCTCTTCCTGATTTTCCCCCTCAACGCGCGCGCATCTACGCAAATCGTGCGTTAATCTCGCGCAGCGTCGCCTCGGCCGGGCGCAGTTGAGCCGCGGTCAGCCGCGCCAGCGGTGTCGCGCCCAGCCCGGAGATCTCCACAAACGTGGGCTGCGCCGGGTTGACGTAGATCAGCCCGGTGACGAAGGTGCCCTGCGTGCGCGACTCCTCGATCAACGTGAGCGCCGCCAGGCGCGAGGTGGGATCGTAATCGACTTCAATCTTCTTCAGCCGCAGGCTCGAGCCGTCAGCAAACGCCACCGAGGTGATCTCGCCCGGCGCGTAGCTGACCTTGATCTCGTCCTGCACCGGCACGAAGGTCAAGTCGTGCAGCGGCTCTTCGTGCTCGCGGCCCCAGGCGTAGCTCTTGGGCGACTCGTCCTTGTTGTTAAAGGTCACACACGGGCTGATCACGTCGAGCACCGCCGTGCCCTTGTGCGCCAGCGCCGCCTTGAGCAGCGTCGAGAGCTGGCGCGGGTCGCCGGCGAAGGAACGCGCCACGAAGCTCGCTCCGCCGACCAACGCTTCCAGACAGATATCGATCGGCGGCAGCTTGTTCTGCAACCCCTTCTTCAGCTCCAGGCCCTGCTCGGCGGTGGCCGAGAACTGGCCCTTGGTGAGGCCGTACACCCCGTTGTTGGCCACGATGTAAACCATCGGCACGTTGCGCCGCACCAGGTGCTTGAATTGCCCCATGCCGATGTTGGCCGTGTCGCCGTCGCCGCTCATGCCGATCGCCCGCATCGCATGGTTGGCGAGAATGGCCCCGGTCGCGGTCGAGGGCATGCGCCCGTGCAGCCCGTTGAACCCGTGCGCCCGGTTCATGAAGTAGGCCGGCGCTTTGCTCGAGCAGCCGATGCCGCTGACCTTGATCAGCTGCTCGGGCGGGATCGAGAGCTCGAAGCAGACCGCAACGATCTGGCTGACGATCGAATTGTGGCCGCAGCCCTGGCACAGGGTCGTCTCCAGGCCGCGATAGTCGTTCTTCTCAAGGCCGAGCTGGTTCGTCGAGGCCTTCTTGGGCGCTGTCACGACCGTCATCGCGCACTCTCCTTCTCTCCGTGCACGGCCTGCACCACGCGCTGCGCCGTCAGCGGCAACCCGTCGTTATGGGCCAGCGAGCGCATCGCGCCGGCGTGCTCGGCGAAGTCGATCTTGAGCAGGCTGTGCATCTGCCCGTCACTGTTGAGCTCCACCACCCAGTTCGCCGGGTGCTCCGCCAGGAAGGTGCCCACCTTGTCCCCGAATGGAATGGCGCGCAGCCGGAGGTAGTCGCTCGGCATGCCTTGCCCGGCCAGGATGTGCCGCGCCTCTTGAATGGCCGGGTCGGTCGAGCCGAAGCCTACTAACCCGATGCGGGCACCGCTCATACGTTCCACCACCGGCGGCGGAACAAGCCCCTTGGCCGTCTGGTACTTGCGCGCCAGGCGCGCCATGTTGGCTTCCCACACCCGCGGCTCTTCGCTGTAGAGCGCATTCTCGTCGTGCCCCGTGCCGCGGGTGAAGTAGGCTGCGCGCGGGTGCGCCGTTCCGGGCAGCGTGCGCCAACCGATGCCGTCGCCGTCAACATCCTTGTAGCGCGCGAACCCGCCCAGCCGCGCC
>JAPLGX010000154.1 GCA_026389925.1 Chloroflexota bacterium | reverse complement strand
TGGTCGCTGCGCAGGCGTGGTTCAAGGGCAATGCCCGAGCGGCCCAACGCCTCGCGATCCGAATCGGTCAGGAAAGGGTCTTCGCCGAGAGGCGCGGGAAACAAACCCTCCGACAGGCCGACGAGCGCCACCGCGCGGAATGGCACGCCGCGCGCCTGCGAAAGGTCGGCGACGTAGATGCGTGAGCCGCGCCAAGCCTGTTCGGACTCCGGCTGATAGCTGGCAGCCTCCACGGCGCCGCGCAGCTCGGCGAAGAACTCGCGGTAGTCGAGAGGCCGCCGCTCCGCCGTGACACGTTCGCTGAGGACCAGGGCATCGATCTGCTGCCGCACGGCGGCCAGCGCCGCCAGGTCGCGCTCAGAGTTGGCCGCGACGGCGCGCACCTGTTTCTCGAGTCCGAATCCGTGCCCATCCTCCAGGAGCGTGAGAGTCCACGCTGCATAGTCGGCCAGAGTGCCAACGGCATGCGGGCTGAGGCGCCTGGCCAACTGCTCCAATGCGCGTGCCAGCCGGCGCGCCTCCTCCCCGTGCGGCGCGTGCAGCGGCGCAAGTTCGTCATCTGCCGCCGGCTGCGGGGTTGCGCCCGCCAAAACCTGCAGGCCCTGCTGCCACTGGTCGAGGCCGCGAATCACCTGGGCCGCTTGCGCCACTTCCTCCAGACGCCAGGCATCATCGGGCAGGAATCCGCACCCGGACAAATCAAAATACGGACTGGAGATCACATTCAGCAACAAGCGCCGTGGCCAATCGAGCAACGGTAGTTGCAGCACGTTCATCACCGCGGCCACCGCGGGAGTGGAGAGAAGTGCCTCGCCGCCGACGAAGCGCACCGGCAACTGGAATTCGCGGGCCACCTCGCGCAGGTGGGCCTGGTAGGGACCTAGGTCGATCGCGATGAGCGCACATTCGGAGGGTCGCAGGTCATCCCGCTGGATGCGCGCTTTGATCCAGCGCAGTGCTTCGCGCACCTCGAGCGCCTGGGTTTGGGCTTCGATTAGCGTCACCGAGCCGCCACCCTGCACCGGCTTGGCCCCTACCTCGAAGAGCGTGCGCTCGAGGTGACGCAGCGCTTCCGGTCGCGTGCGGTCGGGCGGCAAGGGAATAGGGTGCAGGCTCAGACGCTGGGTGAGCGCGTGATGCGTGCGCTCGAACCGGCGGTATGCCGGGCGCGCCATTTCGGGCTCACCGCTCAGGGTGATGACCAGCGCGGCCACCTGCTGGGCCACCGCGGACAGCACGTCAAGCTGTAACGGGCTGAAGGAGTCGAATCCATCCACGACCAGGAGTTCGATCGACTTCAGGAGATGCGGATGATCGCGCAGCGCCCGCGCGGCCAGCCAGCCCGAGCCCTCGCGGTCGGCCCAGCCGAGAGTGCGCATTCCTTCCTGATAGGCGCGATAGATGGCAGCCATCTCGAGCAGCCGAGGCTCGCGCGCCTGCAGCGCCATCTGGAAGGCCTCGGGCGCGATCTGCGCGCGCTTCAATTCGGCGATGTGCTCGGCCATGGCGCGGATGAATCCCGGTGTGCGGCGGATGGGTGCGTAGTAGGGGAGTTCGCCGGACGCGTGCAAGCCATCGATAGCTGCACGCACCATGCGGTGGACTACCGGTTCAGGCGCGATCGGAATGTAATCGCCGGCGCGGGCGAGGATTTCGGCGAACAAGTCGGGGAACGTGCCGATGTTGGCGCCGAGCGCGCCGCCTTCAAGGGCCAAGCGTCGGCGGAAGGAGATGGCCTTCGTTCGGTTGGGAACAACGACCGAGACGCATGATAGCGGCGGCTTGGCGAGCACCGAGCGCACACGTTCAATGCACGTGTGGGTCTTGCCGGAGGCTGCCGGGCCGACAAGGTACTCGATGCTCAT
>JAPLGX010000217.1 GCA_026389925.1 Chloroflexota bacterium | reverse complement strand
GAAGAGGTGGCCCTGGTTTCCGATCAGGATACGCTCAGCGAGAGTGCCGACGCGCCGACGCTGCTCACTCTGCACGCCGCCAAAGGTCTCGAGTTTCCGGTGGTCTTCATCATCGGCCTGGATGAGGGCGTGCTGCCCCATCAGCGCTCGCTTGACGATCCGGAAGCGCTGGCCGAAGAACGCCGCCTGTGCTATGTTGGCATCACCCGCGCCAAGGAGCGGCTGTTCCTGGTGCGCGCGTTCCGCCGCTCGTCGTACGGCGCGGGCGGGGTGTGCGACCCGTCGCGCTTCCTGCGCGATCTGCCGCCCCATCTTCTGGCGCAGTCGGCGGCCGCCGAACCTCACGCGGTTGGCTGGGGCCGTCCGCAGCGCGCCGCCTGGACCTGGGAACCCGCGCGCCGCCGCTCAGCGGAGGCTCGCGCGCCCGCCGCCCGCTACGCCGCCGGTATGCGCGTCGCGCATGCTCTCTTTGGCGAGGGGATGGTGCTCGAATCGCGCGTGCGCGGCGAGGACGAAGAAGTGATCGTGATGTTCGAGCAAGCCGGTCTCAAGCGCCTGGATGGGCAAACGGCGCCGCTCACCATCTTGCCCGAGCGCGAGTAGAAGCGGATGCACGCGCTCCACTCACGAGGCCCTCAATGAACATTCTGGTGTGCGGCGGGGCGGGTTACATCGGCTCAGCCTGTGCGCGCGTGTTGCTCGAGGCCGGGCACCGCGTCACGGTGTACGACGCGCTGCTCACCGGGCATCGCGCCGCGGTGCCGCGCGAGGCCTATTTCGTCGAAGCCAACCTCGCCGACGGGGACCGGCTGCAGCGCACGCTCGGCGAGGGGCGCTTCGAGGCCGTCATGCACTTCGCCGCGTTCATCGAGGCCGGCGAAAGCATGCGCGACCCCGGGAAGTACTTCCTCAACAACATCGGCAACTCGCTCGCCCTGGTCGAGGCCGCCAGCCGCGCGGGTATCCCGCGCCTGGTCTTCTCCTCCACCGCGGCGGTCTATGCCTCCAGCGACGAGCCGCTGCACGAAGAATCTCCGCTCGGGCCGTCCAATGTTTACGGCCAGACCAAACTGATGATCGAGCAGGTGCTCGAGTGGTATGCGCGCACGCGCGGCCTGCGCTACGCCGCGCTGCGCTACTTCAACGCGGCCGGCGCGCTGCCCGGCATGGGAGAAGACCACCCCGACGAAAGCCACCTCATCCCGCTCGTGCTGCGCGTGGCGCTCGGTCAGCGCCCGCACGCCGAGATCTACGGCAGCGACGAACCGCGCCTGGTTTATAACCTGGGCAACGGCAGCGGCTATTCGGTGCGCGAGGTGATCGAGGTCGCTCGCCGTGTGACCGGCCATCCGATTCACGCAGTCGAATCGCCGCGCCGCGCCGGCGACGCGGCGCGTTTGGTAGCCTCCTCCGAAAAGATTCGCCGCGAGCTGGGCTGGGCTCCGCGCCATCCGCACCTGGACGATATTGTGCGCAGCGCGTGGGAGTGGCATCGCACGCATCCCAAAGGCTATTCGCCGGAATAGAGCTTGCGCGCGCGTCCCTCGCTGCGACTATAATTCTATTGCCGCCCGAGTCCCCAGCATCATCTCGATTTCCCTGCGGAGGCCCTCATGCCAGAAGCGGTCATCGTCGAAGCGGTCCGCACGCCCATCGGCCGTCATGGCGGCGTGCTCAAAGAGGTGCGCCCGGACGACTTGGCGGCGCTGGTCCTCACGGAGGTCCTGCGCCGCGCGAAAGTCGCGGCGCAGGTCGTCGAAGAGGTGTACCTAGGCTGCGCCAACCAGGCCGGCGAAGACAACCGCAACGTCGCCCGCATGGCCCTTCTCCTGGCGGGCTTCCCGGTGGAGGTGGCGGCTGTCACTTTCAACCGCCTGTGTGCCTCGAGCCTGGCGGCGGTCAACGCCGCCGTGCGCGCCATCAAAGCCGGCGAGGGCGAGGCGTACATCGCCGGCGGCGTCGAGAGCATGTCGCGCGCCCCGTGGGCTGTGCCCAAGGCCGAGCGCGGCTTCCCCTTTGGCAATCTCACCATGTGGGATACCACCCTCGGCTGGCGCTTCCCCAACCCGCTGATGAAAGGGAAGTACGGCATCGATTCGATGGGCGAGACCGCCGAGAACATCGCCCAGCAGCGCCCACATCTGACGCGCGAGAAACAGGATGCCTTTGCCCTCGAGAGCCAGCGCCGGGCGCTGGCTGCCATCGACAGCGGGCGCTTCGCCGAGGAGATCGTGCCGGTGGTCATCCCGCAACCCAAGGGTGAGCCGCTGCGGGTGGCGGTGGACGAACACCCGCGGCGCGACACCTCGCCCGAGGGTCTGGCCAAGCTCAAACCCGCCTTCCGCAGCGGCGGCTCAGTCACCGCCGGCAATTCGTCGGGCCTCAACGACGGGGCGGCGGCGCTCCTCTTGATGAGCCGTGAACGCGCGGCGGCGCTGGGCGTCAAGCCCTTGGTGCGTGTGCTGGCCTCGGCGGCGGCGGGAGTGGAGCCGCGCGTCATGGGCCTTGGCCCGGTGCCGGCCACACGCAAGGCGCTGGCGCGCGCCGGGCTGCAACTCGACCAGATCGGGCTGGTCGAACTGAATGAGGCTTTCGCCGTGCAGGCGCTGGCCGTGATGGAGGACCTTGGCCTGCGTCACGAGATCACCAATGTCAATGGCGGGGCCATTGCCCTCGGCCACCCGCTCGGGTGCTCCGGCGCGCGCGTCCTGACCACCCTCATCCACGAAATGCGCCGCCGCGCGCCGCACGCGAAGCGCCCGTTCTACGGCCTGGCTACGCTGTGTGTCGGCGTCGGCCAGGGCGAGGCCACCATCGTCGAGTGGATTGGCGATTGACCCACACAGGTAGGGGCACGTCGTGACGTGCCCGTACAAGATCGCCACATGGAATCAACCGCCGCCCTCGGCAACCGAGGGCGGCGGTTCAATTATCGGTTCTACCTGCCGGCTACGCGCTGTGCGCGGTCTTCCCCTTGCGCGAGCGGCGCACCGCCCAGCGGATGATGAAGAACAGCGGCAGGCCGAACACGACGAGCAGCGGAATGCCGCAGATGCCCACGTAGATCAGCACGTCCACCAGGTTCTGCAACCCGCGGATGAGCGACTGCAGCGCCTGGCGCGCGGTGCCGGTCGGATGCCATCCGCCGATTTGCAGCGGCTGGGTGGGGATGAAGGGCACGAGCTCGACGCTGATGGCCGCAAACTTCGCCGATTCGTCGTAGTAGCGGATCTGCCCTTGCAGCACCTCGATCTCGCTGCGAATCTGGGTGAGCTGATTGAAGACATACATCACGTCTTCGGTCTTGGTGGCGGAGGCCAGAATTTCACGCAGCTGGGCCTCGGCCGCCTGCAAGTTGCGCAGGCGCGACTGCAGGTCGGTGTACTCGGCGGTCACGTCCTGGCCCGAGATGTTGCGGCTGCGCACCTCGACCGCCAGCGCCTCAATTTGCTTGAGCACCGCATCCAGCTTCTCCGCCGGGACGCGCACGGTGATGTTGCCCTGGTTGACCGGGTGGTCGAGTTCAGCGTAGGTGGTCTCGTAAATGTAAGAGTTGACCACAAAGCCGCCGGCGGCCACGGTCATCGCGCCGATCTCTTCCGCCGTCTTGGCCGGGTCGTTCACCACCAGCGTGCGCGAGGCGTTGCGCAGGACGATTCGATCGGCGCTCGCCGCCGCGCCGCTGGTCTGCGCCTCCGCACCCGATTTCGCATTGCGCACCTCGGGCGCCGAGGCCGCCAGATCGGCCTGCCCGAGCATCTCGCCCGGGGCGGCCGGAGCGACCGATTGCACCGCCGCTTGACGCGCCGCCGCGGGCGCGCAGGCAGCCATAAGCAGGGCCATCGCGGCCAGCGCCAGCATCCATCTCTTCATCTTTCCTCCTCATCCGTGCCGAAAGGCGTGTCGGGTTCTGAGGATGAGACGTCCGCCGCGGCGACGGAGTTCCCTCTAGGCTAGGCGGGTTTACCAGCCTTCGGCCAGGCGCAAAGCCAGGCGCGCGGGCATGCCTTGTTCGCGCATGCGGACCTGTACCGCGCGCACATCATAGCTCACCCGCCGCCATTCCCAGGTCAGGCGGTCGGTGTCGAGCAGCGCGTAGCTGGCGCGCGGATCCTGATCGCGCGGCTGGCCGACCGACCCGGGGTTGAGGATCGTCCGCTCCGGGCCAAGCTGCATGAGCGGCGCTTGCGGTGGCAGATGCAAGGAGCAGCGCCCGCTGCGCCCGTCGAGGCGGAAGGCCAGCGCCACATGGCTGTGGCCCACCAGGCAGAATGGCGTTTCGTAGAAGGCAAACGCGTTACGCGCGCGTTCGGAATCGAGAAGGTACTCCCACAGCGGACGGCGCGGGCTGCCGTGCACCAGCGTGAAATCGCCTTCCACCAGCCGCTCGGGCAACGACCGCAGCCAGGCGGCGTTTTCCTCACTCAAGCTATCGCGCGTCCACTCCAGCGCCTGGCGCGCTTCCGGGTTAAAGGCCTCCAGATCGATCTGACCCAGCGCGGCCTTGTCGTGGTTGCCGCCCAGGCACAGCAGATCGGGCAGTTCGCGCATGCGGTCCGCGCAGCCATTCGGGTCCGGCCCATAGCCTACCATATCGCCCAGGCACCAGACCGCTTCATAGAGACCTGCATCTGCGAGCACCGCCTCCAGCGCGTCGAGGTTGGCGTGAATGTCGGAGAGGACTAGGACTCGCATGACGCCTATGCTACATCAGGATGAGTGCTTCGGCAATGCCGTTGCGTGTGCCCACGGCTCGAGCCGGCTGCACTCCCCCCAATAAGCAAGACAAGCCTTCGGGTGAGGGGGGCACCCAAAGACCTGTCTTAGCGCCGAAGTATACCAGAGTCGCCGCGGAATGCAAGCGCCGAGGCACCCGGCAAAGGCCATTTCGAGCCACGCAGCCCCACGCTGCGCGCCGTTTGCGCGCCTCACCATCGCCATGGAATTACCATCATTCTGCAAGTTTGGCCCGCGGGCTAGAGCGCGCGCCGGTAGACGCGATGGTTCTTGTACGCGCGTCCGCCCACGTTCTCTAGGTCGCGCCGCATGTTTGAGGCCGACTCCGCCACCTGGGTCAGGTCTGCCTCTCGGAATTTGAACTCGCCGATGGTCTTCTCTATCTCGGAGTACAGCAACGCATTGCCGCCTATGCCTTGGTATTCGGGCAGGATGCCTGCCCCGTTCAGCGAAACCCATTTCGTGCGGCGCATCTCGAGCATCAGGTCCACAAGGCCAAACGGCAGCAGATGGCCGCGCGCGCGCTGCAGCGCCGCCGACACATCGGGGAAGGCCAGCAGGAACCCGACCACCTCTTCCTGGTGGGTGATGATCTTGATCAGCCGGTGGTCGGCCACCATCATCAGGTTGTCCACCAGGAATTTCACCTCGCGCTCGGTGAGCGGGTAGTACTCCCAGTTCTTGACGAAGGTCTGGTTGTAGGCCCGGCCGATGCGTCCCGCCCAGCCGATGAGCTCCTTCTTGCTCTTGAAGCGCTGCACGGTGAGCGTCCCCTTGCGCTGCACGCGCTCGGCAATGCGGTGGATGCGCTCCGGCAAGTGGAAGGCCTCTGCGCTCAGGTAACACGAGACAAAGTCCACTTCCTTGGCGAAGCCCAAGGCCTCCACCAGGCGCGGGTAGTAGGCGTAGTTGTAGTTCATCATGGTCATCATCTGCCGGTGCTCGAACCCTTCCACCTGCAGGCCGTACCCGTCGAACGAACTGAAGCCCTTGGGGCCCACCACGCAGTTGAGCCCGCGCGCGCGCGCCCACTCGAAAAGGCGTTCGAACAACGCTCCGGCGACCTCCAGATCGTCGATGCAATCGAAAAGGTAGAACTCCGCCTCCCGGGTGCCATGGTACTCGTTGAAATGGCGGTTCTCGAGCGCCGCAATGCGTCCCACGTCGCGCCCGTCGCGCACGGCGATGAAGAAATCCGCATCCGAATGCTCATAGAAGGGATGCTTCTCGCGGTTGAGCTGCATCTCCGCATCCATGAAGAGCGGCGGCACCCACTGCGGATGGTTCGCGTACAGGCCGAACTGGAACTGGACGAAGCGGCGCACCTGGGCACGCGATCGCGTGTCGATCTTCTCAACCTTGAGCATGAGGCCTCCCTTGGGGGGCAAGATGGGCACGCGCCTGGGGCGCGGCTTGCGGGGCGGCGGCCGAGGCGAGCACCCTCGACGCCGGCACCCAGTCAAGTTCTCTATCAAATGCACAGGCGAACGACGCCGCGGACCCCTCGGCCACCTGCTCGAGGCTCGGCACGCTGCTGCCCAGGAGTTCTTCCATCGAGGCCGACGGCGAGCCCTGGAGTCCGCAGCCCATGATGAGATCCCAGTCTTCCATCTGCGGCGCGACGTTCAGCGCAAACCCGTGCTGGCTCACGGCGGCGGCACTAACCTTCACCCCGATGGCGGCAATCTTGGCCGGAGCCAGCCGCTTGGCGGGCGGACAGAATGGGCAGCGCGAAGCCACATCCGGCTGGACCCACACGCCGGTCAGGCCCCGCCGCTGGGCCGCGACAATGCCGAAGTGCGCCAGGGTGTCGATCAGCGCGGCCTCCAGCCGGCGGACGTAAGCGACGTAATCGGCCCGCGGCAGCCGCCCGGCGCTGTCGAGCGCCCCCAGGGCCAGGATCGGGTAGCCCACCAACTGGCCCGGGCCGTGGTAGGTCACATCGCCGCCGCGGTCCAGCCAATGCACCTCGATGCCGCGCCGCCGGCATTCCTGCAGGTCAATGAGAAGATTCTCCACGTGCCCTGAGCGGCCGAAGGTAAAAACCGGCGGATGCTCGAGCAGCAGGAGCGTGTCGCGCGCCTCGCCCGCGGCGCGGCGGGCCGCCAGCGCTCGTTGAACTTCCAGCGCGGCGAGATACGGCACCCGCCCCAGCCATGTCGCCGCAAGCGGAACCGGGTTCATCTCGTACGCCCTGCGCCTCGAACATGCCTGGACGGTCTATTCCTCATGTTGGCAGGCCTTAGATGTGAATGTATCCGCCCGCCAAACCATGCGCGGCTTCCATCAATACTTCGCTCAGCGTCGGGTGGGCGTGGACGTTGCGCGCGATCTCTTCCGCCGTGAGCTCCATGCGTTGGGCGAGGGTCAGCTCGGGCAGCAGTTCGGTCACCTCCGGGCCGATCATGTGCGCGCCCAGGATTTCGCCATAGCGCGCCTCGCTGATGATCTTGACCCAGCCGGTGTAGTCGCCCAGCCCCAGGGCTTTGCCGTTCGCCTGGAACGGGAAGCGGCCCACTTTCACGTCCAGGCCGCGCGCCTTGGCCTGCGCCTCGGTGAGGCCGAAGGCCGCCACCTGCGGCTGCGAGTAGATAGCGCGCGGCATCATCTCGTAGTCGAGGGTTACGCTCGGGTGGCCGGCAATGTTTTCGGCGCACACGATGCCCATTGCCGAGCCCACGTGAGCCAGCATCAACTTGCCGGTCACGTCGCCGATCGCCCAGATCCCCGCCACAGTGGTCGCCATGCGCTCATCGACCAGCACCCGTCCCTTCTCCATCTGCACGCCCAGCGCCTCCAGTCCCACGTTATCGGAGGCCGGGCGAAAGCCGATGGCCACCAGCACCTGCTCCGCCTCCAGCGTCTCGCGTTTGTCGCCCGCAGCCAGGTTAACCTTCACCCGCCCGGCCTCGCTCTGGATGGCCTCCACCCGCGCGCCGGTGCGCACCTGGATCCCGAGTTTGGCGAACGCCTTGCCCAGCTCAGCGCTTACTTCTTCATCTTCAAGCGGGGCCAGGCGAGGCAGCATCTCGACAACCGTGACCTGGCTGCCGTACGAGTTCCAGATGGTCGCGAACTCAAGGCCGATCGGGCCTGCGCCGACGATGACCACCGAACTCGGCAGGCTTTCCTGCAGGATGGCCTCGCGGTACGTCAGCACCCGCCGCCCGTCGGCCGTCGTGCCGGGAATCATCACCGGGCGCGCGCCGGTCGCGATGACAATGTTGCGCGCGGCCAGGCGCGATGGTTTCCCGTCGGCCGAGGTCAGTTCCACTTGCCCGGGCGCAACAACCCGTGCCGTTCCAAGGTGGACGTCGATCTTGTTCTTGCGCATAAGGAATTCGACGCCCTTGACCAGGCGGGCAGAGGCCTGGCGCGAGCGTTTCACGGCGGCCGCGTAGTCGAAGGTCAGGCCCTGGGCTTCGAAGCCGAACTCCTTGCCGCGGTGACGCACGGTATGAATCACCTCCGCATTGCGCAAGAGGGCCTTGGAGGGAATGCAGCCGACGTTCAGGCACACCCCGCCCAGCCATTCTCGATCGACCACCGCCGCGCGCTGGCCGAGCTGCGCGGCCCGAATCGCGCACACATAGCCGGCCGGGCCCGCACCGATGACGAGCACATCGTAGCTTTTCGACGCATCGCTCACCGCTCACTCCTTGATCCGCTCTGACAACGATGCCCGCGAACAGGCAGTGGCGGGGATTATAATTCCATTCGAGGCCTTAACATGCGGATCGTGCGATCACTTCTGCTCGCCTGTTGGCTGACGTTCGCGGTGCTGTC
>JAPLGX010000326.1 GCA_026389925.1 Chloroflexota bacterium | reverse complement strand
CCGGACCAGCGCCGGAAGACCTGGTTGGGATGGGTCAACTTGCCAGATGCGTATCGCTTGTTTCCATCGATCAACCGCTCGAGCATCAAGTCGCCCACGGGGGAGGTGCGGCCGAAATCCTTCATTGACAGGCCTCGCTTGCCTTCATGCAAATCCGAAAACTTCCCCTCGCGCTGGTCATGCTCGGGCAGCCATCAACGGCGGCCAAGCCGATGTGCCACGCGGGGATGCGCCGGCTCAAATCCAATTGAGAACTGCCCCAAACACGACCAGGCTCACCACATCCAGGGCGCCGATGGCGCCGACAACTATCGCTTTCTTGCGCAGCGAGTTCATGTCAAAAACCCAGAACGAGACAATGAAGAAGGTGAAGTACCCGATGAGGAAGATGAGCCACGGGACGCGGGCGTTCCACCATGGATAGTCCCAGGTCAGGGCGCCGGCCGCATTGAGCAGCACCTCCACCAGCACGCAAAAGGCCGAACCTGTGATGGCAAACGCCAGGCGATTGGGGATGCCGAGCACGCGCGCCTTTTTCTCGCGCGGCAGCATCTTGGCAAAGGTAATACCGGCGATGGCGAACATGAAGCAAATCTCGATGTTAAGACCGATAAGAATGAGGAAGGCCGTCCTGCCAGGCGCGCCCCACACCGGCGCATACTGGGTGAAATGGAACACCAGGCCGTTCCAGATTTCATTGAACCAGTCCATGCCCCAGAAGGCCAGGCCGGCGAAAACCAGATCCCAGTTGCGACGTTCAATCTCATTGGCGTAGACGTAAGCGACCAGGGCGAAGAACGGGATGACATACCACTGGAACTGCTGAGGATCACGCAGTATGCTGAGCGCGCGGGCGGCGGAGTCGGTGGGCATGAATCCTCCTTGTGCGGGCAGACGGTTTGTGCCTCAACCGAGAACAGTGCCCGCGCATTGTGCGCAGACATCGGCGCGATGGCGCGCGGAGGCGCAGGTGGACCTCACTCAAGTCTATTGCAGGTTGGCGCAGGGCGCAACTGGCGCCTTCAGTCGGCGCCCGAGCGCCGACGAACGACCTCGTGAGGGGAGTAGAATCTCGTAAGGCGTGTGCCGGCCGCGCTGTAACGCCGATGCCAGACACAACCTGGGAGGCTGCGATGACAATGGAGTATGCCAGTCTCGGACGTTCTGGATTGAAGGTCAGCCGCTTATGCCTGGGCACGATGAACTTCGGCCCGCACACGCGTGAGGGCGAAAGCTTCACCCTCATGGATGCGGCACTCGAACACGGGATCAACTTTTTCGATACCGCGAACGTCTACGGCTCGAAGCGCGGCGAGGGCGTGACCGAGAGCATCCTTGGGCGCTGGTTCGCTCAGGGGGGCGGTCGTCGCGAGCGGGTGGTATTGGCCACCAAGGTTTACGGCGAAATGGGCGAAGGTCCCAATGATCACCGGCTTTCGGCGTACCATATTCGCGCCGCGTGCGAAGGCAGCCTGCGCCGATTGCAGACCGACCACATCGACCTCTACCAGATGCATCACATCGACCGCGAGACACCGTGGGAGGAAATCTGGCAGGCGATGGAGCAATTGGTGCAGGCGGGCAAGGTACTCTACGTCGGCAGCAGCAACTTCGCCGGCTGGCAGATTGCCGTGGCGCAGGGAGAAGCCCGCGCGCGGCGCTTCATGGGGTTGATTTCCGAACAAAGCCTGTACAACTTGAGAGCACGCAGCGTGGAGTTGGAAGTGCTGCCGGCGTGCCGCGCGTTGGGTCTCGGCGTGATCCCGTGGAGCCCGCTCAGCGGCGGAGTTCTCGGCGGGTCCCCTTCCCCGGACAGCAAAGGGCGGCGCAGCGGCGAGCCGGCGAGCAAAGCCCTGCAGGAAAATCGCGCACAACTCGCCGCTTACCAAAAGCTGTGCACCGACTTGGGCGAAGCCCCGGCCAATGTGGCTCTGGCCTGGCTGCTGGCCAACCCGGCGGTGACAGCACCCATCATCGGGCCGCGCACGATGGACCAGCTCACCGGCAGCCTGCACGCTCTCAACCTGCAACTGGCGCCGGAAACCCTTGCCCGCCTGGATGAGATCTGGCCTGGCCCGGGCGGCGCGGCGCCGGAGGCCTACGCCTGGTAGATCGCGCAGCAAAGCGGAACCGGCTTACTGTCCGGCGAGCTCCCGCTCCTCTTTGCGCGCCCAGCGGCGCACGAACCACTTCGTGATCTCGGCCGCGGTGGCGGCCATGAGCATGAGCGGCGTGATGACCAGCCAATCGCGCAGGGTGAGCGGCACGGTCTGGAAAATCGGGTCGAGGAAGGGCACATAGATCACCGCCAGCAGCAAGGCGAATGACGAGCCCACGGCCCACCACATCCAGGGGTTCGAAAATACGCCGATCGAAAAGATTGAGTGCCGCTCGGAGCGCGAGGTGAACGCGCGCAGGAGTTCCGACATGATCAGGGTGGTGAAGGCCACGGTCTGCGCCTCGGCCAGGTTGTCCGGGTAAGCCCGCAGGCCGTACAAGAAGGAGGCCATCACCGCCGCGGTCATGACGATCGCTTGCACCAACACCCCCACCTGCATCTCCCGGTTAATCACCGGCTCGGCCACGGGCCGCGGCCGGCGCTTCATCACGTCCGGGTCGCCCCGTTCAACGCCCAGGGCCAGGGCCGGCGCGCCGTCGGTCACCAGGTTGAGCCACAGCAACTGGATTGGCCGCAGGGGCAGTGGAAGCCCGGCCAGCATCGAGCAGAAGATCAGCAGAATCTCCCCGATGTTGCACGAGATCAGATAGAAGACAAACTTGCGGATATTGGCGTAGATCGTTCGGCCCTCTTCGATGGCCGAAACGATGCTGGCGTAGTTGTCGTCGGTGAGCACCATATCGGCCGTCTCTTTCGAGACGTCGGTGCCGGTGATGCCCATGGCAATGCCGATCGAGGCTCGCTTGAGGGCCGGCGCGTCATTGACGCCGTCGCCCGTCATAGCCACCACGTGGCCGCGCGCCTTGAAGGCATCCACGATTCTGACTTTGTGCTGTGGGGAGACGCGTGCGTACGCGCCCACCAGGTCGACTTTGCCGGCCAGTTCTGCGTCGCTCAGGCGGTCGAGCTCGGCGCCGGTCAGCACCTGCCCGCCAGACGGGATGAGGCCGATGGCGTTGGCCACCGCCACAGCGGTCTCCTTGGCGTCGCCGGTGATCATCACGCTGCGCACCCCGGCACGCTTGGCCACCTTCACCGCAGCCGCGACCTCGGGCCGCGGAGGGTCGATCATGCCCATCAAGCCAACGAAGGTCATCTCCCGCTCCAGCCGCTCGGCCGCCGGCGTCTCGGGCGCGTCGGGGAGTGCGCGGTAGGCCACCGCCAGGACGCGCAAGGCGCTCCCGGCCATCGCATCGTGCTCGCGCACGATCTCCGCTCGGCGTTCGTCGCTCAGTTCAACCACCCGCCCCTCTTCGAAGAGGTGCGTGCAATTCTCAAGCAGGATGCCCGGTGCGCCTTTGACAAATGCCACGGCCCGAGCGAGGGTCAGGCCCGCGGCGGCCGCCAAGGGACTGGCCTGCTCGATGCGGTGGATGGTGGTCATCCGCTTGCGCTCCGAGTCGAAAGGGATTTCCCTGACTCGCGGCAAACGCATCTCCACTTCGTCGCGCCACAGCATCGCCTTGGCCGCGGCCACCACCAGCGCGCCCTCGGTGGGATCGCCCACCATGCGCCAGGTGGTCTTGCCCTCGTCCTCGCCGCTTTCCTCAAGACGTGCGTCGTTGCACAACATGCCGCCAATAAGCAAGAGGGTTGTCGCCTGGTCAGTGCGCGGGTCGAAGGGTTTGCCCGCGCTCTCGAAGCGCCCCTCGGGCGAGTACCCTTCCCCGGTCACATCGAAGGCGCCCCCGCCCGCCCAGCCGCGCACGACCGTCATTTGATTCTGGGTCAGGGTGCCCGTCTTGTCGGAACAGATGACCGTGGCGCTGCCCAGCGTCTCCACAGCGGGCAAACGCCGCAGCAGGGCGTGGCGCCTTACCATACGCTGCATGCCAAGCGCCAGACAGATGGTGACGACCGCCGGCAACCCCTCTGGCACGGCGGCGATGGCCAGGCTGACCGCGGTCATGAAGAGATCCACCAGGCGCTCGCTGAAGCGCGAGAGGTAAGCCAAGACGCCACTGGTGGCGATGACGCCGATCTCGGTATCGCGAAACACGCCGATGACGAAGATGAGCCCGCAGACAAGGAGGGCGAAGATACCCAGCGTCCGCCCCAACTGGTCGAGCTTTCGCTGGAGCGGGGTGGGCTCCTCCTCGTAGGATTGGATCATCTCTGCGATCAGGCCGATCTGCGTGTGCATGCCGGTGGTGGTGACCAGCCCTCGGCCTCGCCCGTAAGTGACCAGCGTGCTCATGAAGGCCGAGTTGCGCCGGTCTCCGACCGACGCTTCGCCATCGAGCACCACGCTGGCATCCTTCTCGGACGGCACCGACTCGCCCGTGAGCGAGGCCTCTTCGATCTTTAGGTTGACGCTGTCTACTAAGCGCAAGTCCGCCGGCACGTAGTTGCCCGCTTCGAGAAGCACGATGTCGCCGGCCACGAG
>JAPLGX010000213.1 GCA_026389925.1 Chloroflexota bacterium | reverse complement strand
GGGGTCTTGCGCAGGAAACCCAAGCGTGCTACTATAACCAAGTAAGTTGGTTATATAACCAATAGTAGTGGTGATAGGATGCTCCGCTCAATTCTCGGCTCGGAGAACAGCGAGCGAGTCCTGCTCTTCCTCCTGGCGCGCAAGGAAGGCTACGCCACGGAAATCGCTCGCTTCTTCGAGGTCGACCTGTATGCCATCCAGCGGCAGCTCGACAAGTTCGAACGCGGCGCGCTGCTGGTCAGCCGCACGGTGGGCCGCACCCGCCTCTACACCTTCAACCCGCGCTACCCCTTCCTCGGCGAACTCACGGCACTCTTGGAGAAGGCGCTCTCCTTCTATCCCGAGCCGACGCGCGAGAAGCTCATGATGAACAGGCGCCGGCCGAGGCGCCGCAGCAAGCCGCTGTGAAACCCATTGCCGACATGACTCAACGCCAGCTGGCCGCCTTTGTCCAGGCCCACCTCGAGCCGAAGGGGGTGCAAGTTGTTCTTTCTGGAGGCGCGGCCGTTATCGATATACGGCGGCGGCGGGGAGTATGTCTCGCAAGATATCGACCTGGTCAATGTCTACGCCACGCCTCGCGCCATCCGCTCCGCCATGCAAGCGATCGGCTTTCGCGAAGAAGCCCGATGCCTCAGGCACCCCGACAGCCCTCATTTCGCTGAATTCCCGCCCGGCCCGCTCGCGATTGGCAGGCATCCGGTGGGCCGGGTCGATGAGATGCGGCTCGCCACCGGCCGCTTGCGGATCATCTCGACCATGGATTGCGTAAAGGACCGCCTGGCTGCCAATTTCCATTGGGGAGACCGGCAGACGCTCCGCCAGGCACCGCAGGTCGCGCGGCGGCAAAACATGGACCTCGAAGACGTGCGGCGATGGTCGCGCGCCGAAGGCAAGCTGCGCGAGTTCGAGGCATTCGCCGCAGGGCTGGAGGCGGAGACGCAATAGCTTCGCGCGACTTGCGCCTGCGCTCCGTGACGATCACCTCCGCCTGGCGCAGGGCCGATCGAGAGCGTGGAACTTGGCCCCGGGCAGTCCCCTCCCCCTTGACCAATGTATATAACAGATATATACTCCCGTTGAGGGCTCGCGCATGGACGAGTTCATCGCGGTCAGCGGCTTCCAATGGGACGAGGCGAACACCGCCAAGAGCTGGCTCCGTCAAGGCCTCGCCTGGACAGAGTGCGAGCAAGTGTTCTTCAACCTCCCCTTGATTGTGGCCCCGGACGAGCCCCGTTATTACGCGCTCGGCAGGACCAATGGGGGGAGATTTCTGTTCGTGGTCTTCACGCTGCGGGGCAGCTTGATCCGGGTGATATCCGCCCGAGCGATGAGCCGGCGGGAGCGGAAGGAGTACGAGCATGCCGAAAAGAAAGGCTCTTAAGAGGATCCCGCGCTTCGCGAGCGAGGCGGCGGAGCGCCGGTTCTGGCTCCATCATGACTCCGCCGAATACGTCGATTGGGCGAAGGCCAAGCCGATAAAGATGCCTAGCCTCAAGCCTTCCACCCGGACGATCTCCATCCGCTTGCCCGAGGCGCTGATCGGGGACCTGAAGGTCCTCGCCAACAAGCAGGATATCCCCTACCAGTCGCTCTTGAAGTTGTACGTGGCGGAGCGAGTCGAGCACGAGCTCCGCGAGCGGTAGTCCTCCAGGCATTCCAGGGCCAGCTATGCCGTCCCTCTCGCCGGCCTCCGCGCAGCGCGAAGAACAACGCCCAACCCGGCGACCGGAAAGATCGCCATGAGGTCCGCCTGCACCAAGCGCGCGCCCAGCGCCGGGCCGAGAAAGAATCCCAAGTTGACCGGCAGGTAGGCGATGGACATCACCCGCCCGCGCACCTTGGCCGAATAGCAGGCGAGGGTGCCACCCATGCCCAGCGACCCGTCATCCGGATGCGCCAGAACACACAGAAGCCTGCGATCTTCATTCATCGCCGCCTCCCCGAGTCTGGGCTTTGATGGGGATGCTTATACTCCGCCGACCGCGATGGAGAACGGCGCCTCGCCTCAAGAGGCGAACGTCCCAAGCCGCGGACCGGCAACGGCTGCAGGCGTGGGCGGTTCGCCCCGGCCGGCAATAGACAGCGGTGCGCCTCCTTCCACTAAGGGGTGGGGAAGATGAAGAAGGTCGGGTGGAAGATGAGGGTGGGGATGATGAAGAAGTGGATGGTGGGCGTCGGTGTGGGCGTTTGGCCGACGCTGACCTTGACCCAGAATTCGCCCGGGATGCCGAAGAGCAGGCCATTGGTGTTGCGCAGCTTCCAGTTGCCTTGATAGGTGCCGTTGCTGCCGGGCGCAATCAGGCTCACCGAGAGGTCGACGGTCGCGCCGGGCGCGACCGTCACCGGCACCGGAATGCCTCCCGGACCGGACATCTGGTCGCCGCTCCAGAACACCAGGTTGTAGGAGCTGGTCCATGTGCAAGTGCCGACGTTCATCAGGCGCCAGGTCTTGACGAAGGCGGCTCCCGGGGCAAACAGCATGCCGTCGGGGACGCTCACGTCGGTGACGAATTGGGCGCGGTCGGTGCAGCCCAGGGTGGCGGTGGGCGGCGGCGTGGCGGAAGCGGGCGGCGGGAGGGTGGCGGTGGCGGGTTCGGGCGGCGCGGTCGGGGGCTCGGCCTGGCGAGTGAGCAGCTCCGCATTGACGGTGGCCGCCGCGGCCGCATCCGGCGCAAGGGCCGGCGGCGCGGCCTGCAAGCGCAAGTTGCACGCCCCGAGCAGAATGCCCAGGGTGAGTGAGATCAGCATCCGGGTGCGTGCCTTCACGAGACCTCCTCTGGAGTGGCCACGCCTCACGATCGGCGCAGCGGACGGATGCGCGCGATTATACAATGAGCGCGACGCTCGGCAGGTATAATCCCCTCAGCCTGCGGAGACTCCCCCATGCCCGCTGAAACCCTAAAACCTCGTGTGGAATGGCTTGATGAAGAGCGCCGCAAAGACAAAGCCGCGCTGGGCCGCCTGGAAGAGAAACTGACGGCGGCCGAGGCCGCCCTGGCCGCGCAGACCAAACAGATCCAGGAACTCAGCGCGCAGGTGGCACGCGTCTACACCAAGTTCCAGCCGGGGCAGATCGAGGAGTTGCTCTCCCACCATCGCGAGGACTTGCAGCGCACGATGGAAAGCCTGGAGAAGCGGCGCCTCGACGCCGAGGAGAAAGGCGCCAAGCTGCACGCCACCGAGCGCGAGGCCCATGAGCGCGCGCTGGGCGAGATGCACCGGGAGCTGGCGGGGCTGGCCGAGCTGCAGCGCACGGTCGAATCACGGCGGGAGGAGCAGGCGCGGCTGAGTGCCGCACTGCAGGAGGCGCGCAAGACGGTCGATGGCCTCGTCCGCCGCGACGAGGAACGCGTGCGGGTGATCGCCGCCATGGAAGAAACGCGGCGCCAGGATGTGCGCCGCCTGGGCGAGATCCTGGGCGAAATGCAGGCTCAGCGGCAGAAGTTCAACGAGAGCGGTGCGCGCCTGGAGGCCTTGGAGACCGGCGCGCGGCGACTGGAGACGCGCCTGGGAGAGCTCTCCGCCGCGGATCTCGAGCGGCGCAACGCGGCCGCCGTGTGGCAGGAGCAGCACAACGCCGCGAGCAGCGAGCGCGACCGCCAGTGGAAAGAATGGGAGCGCACGCTGGGTTCGCTCGCCGCCAGCATGAAGGACTATTCCGAGCGCATGCAGGCCTACACCGAGACCCACCGGGCGATGCGCCAGGCGCTCGAGGATACACGCCAGCTCAGCGAACACAGCGAGCAGCGCCTGCACGAGATGGAAGAGATGCTGCGTCTCTCGACCGACCGCCTGCGCCAGGAGTGGAGCGCCTTCCTGGCCGACGATCAGAAGCGCTGGACGGCCCAAGGGCTGACCCAGGACGACCGCTGGCGCGAGCATGACCGCCGCGAGCAGAAGGCGCTCGACCGCCTCGCGCGCGCGGAAGATCAACTGGCGGAGGCCGCCGACCAGGCCCGCGATCGCGAGGCAGGCGATCGCTCACGTCTGGAGGCCCTGGCCAATCTCGTCCACGAATGGCTGGCGCGCCTCGAGAGCGGGCGCTAGCCCGACACCGGCGGAGCCTCGCATGCGCGTCATCGCCACGGCCGGACACGTCGACCACGGCAAGTCCGCGTTGGTCGAGGCTCTGACCGGCACCCACCCCGATCGTCTCAAAGAAGAACAACAGCGCGAGATGACCATCGATCTCGGCTTCGCCTATTTCAGCCTGCCGGATGGCGAGCTGGTGGGCGTGGTCGACGTTCCGGGCCATCGCGATTTCATCGAGAACATGCTGGCCGGCGTGGGCGGGATCGACGCGGCGCTGCTCGTGATCGCCGCCGACGAAGGCGTCATGCCGCAAACCCGCGAGCATCTGGCGATCCTCGACCTGTTGCACGTGCGCGCCGCGGTCGTGGCCCTCAACAAGGCCGACCTGGTGGACGACCCAGAGTGGATGGCTCTCGTGCGCCAGGATATTCAGCGCGCGCTGCGTCCAACCGCACTCGCCGACTCTGAGATCCTGCCCGTCTCGGCGCGCACGCGGGCCGGGCTGCCCGCGCTCGCCGCGGCCCTCACCCGCTGCCTGGCCGCGCAGCCTCGCCGCCCCGATCTCGGCCGGCCGCGCCTCGGGATCGACCGCGCCTTTACCCTGGCCGGTTTTGGCACCGTCGTGACCGGCACCCTGCTCGACGGCGTGCTCACCCTCGGCGAGGAGGTTGAGATCCTCCCAGGGGTGGCGCGGGCGCGCGTGCGCGGGCTGCAGTCGCATCACACCAAAATCGAGCGCGCGCTGCCCGGCAGCCGTGTGGCGGTCAACTTGTCCGGGGTCAATGTCGAAGACCTTGAGCGCGGGATGACCCTGGCTCATCCGGACACCTACCGCGTCACCCGCCTGGTGGATGTACAGCTCGACCCGTTGCCCGACGCGGGCCGCGCCCTGGAGCACAACCAGCACCTCAAACTCTTCCTGGGGACGCAAGAAGTGCTGGCGCGCCTGCGGGTGCTCGGCGCAGAGGCCATCACGCCTGGGCAACCCGGCTGGGCCCAGCTCGAATTGAAGGGGGCGGTGGTTGCGGCGCGCGACGATCGCTTTATCCTGCGCCGCCCCTCACCTGGGACAACCGTGGGCGGGGGGCGGGTGGTCGAGCCGCACCCGCCGCGCCGCCACCGCCGTTTTGAGGCGCAGGTCATCGCGCGGTTCGAAGCGCTGGCTGCGGGCCAGCCGGCGGAGGTATTGCTACAGGCGGCCTCGGCCTTGGGGCTCGCGGCCTGGCGCGAGGTGGCCGAACGCGCGCGCCTGGCACCCGAGCACGTGGCACCGGCGCTCGAGGCGCTGCGCGCGCAGGGGGCGCTGGTCATCTTGAGCGGTGACCCGCCGCGCGACGCGGAGGCCCTCCTGGTCACGCAGCCTGGCCTGGCCGCGCTCATCTCGTCGCTGACGCGCGCCCTGGCCGATTACCACGCGGCCAACCCGCTCCGCCGCGCGATGCCCAAGGAGGAAGTGCGCAGTCGTCTGGCCCTTGCGCCGCGCGCGCTGGCCGCCCTGCTAGGGGCGGCGGCCGCCCACGGGGAGGTCGTGGACGAGGGGCCGGGCGTGCGCCTGCCCGCTCACGCGCCACGCTTCTCACCGGACGAGGAGCGGGCGGTGGCCGCTCTCGTTGCGCAGTGCGCGCGCGACCCGTACAACACCCCCTCGGTGAAGATGTGCCTTCAGGCTGTGGGTGAGCCGGTTTACGCCGCGCTTCTCGATCAGGGCCGGCTGCGCCAGGTCTCAAGCGAGGTGGTCTTGCTGGCCGAGACCTACCAGGCGATGGTCGCGCGCGTGCGCGAGGTGCTGCAGCAAAAAGGAACGCTGACCGTGGCCGAGGCGCGCGATCTGTTCGGCAGCTCCCGCAAGTATGTCCTGGCGCTGCTCGAGCATCTCGACGAGAAGGGCCTCACCCAGCGCATCGGCGACGAACGCCGCCTGCGCCCGGGCGCCAAGAGCTGAGCCGCACCCCTCCGCCAGGGCGCGCCCACGGTTCGGGCGATGGCCCGGCCCTTCATTGTTTGACGCCTTCTCGAGACAGTGCTAGAGTTCCCCCCAGAACGATTCGCGCCAGCCGGCGTGGACCGCATCCCCATCGCCCCGAAGTTCGGGGCGATTATGCGCCGCGAGGTGGATGATGGCCTTCTTGAGCACGCTCATCGGCAAACCCGTCGCAGACGTCAACGGCGACCCCGTCGGCCATCTGGACGATCTGATCGCCTCGGTGCGCAGCGACATGCCCCACCCGCTCGTCACCGCGCTCGTGATCCGCCGCCCGCGAGAGCGCTGGGTCGTGCCGATGTCGGCGGTGGCCGTGCTCATCGCACCGGCTGTGCCGCTGACGCGCGCGGCCGGCGACTTGCCGCGCTATGAGCCGGCCGAGCAGGACCTCTACCTGGCACGCGATGTGCTCGACAAGCAGATCATCGACATCAACGGGGTACGCGTGGTGCGGGTCAACGACCTGGAACTGGCGCGCGTCGATCACGACTATTACGTCGCCAACGTGGATATCGGCGGGCTTGGCCTGTTGCGCCGGCTGGGACTCGCGCGCCTGGCCGAGCGGCTGGCGCGCGGCGCCGGGCGAAAGGCGCCCGCCAGCGTCATCGCCTGGGACGACGTTGAGCTCTTGCGCGCCGACCAGCCGCTGCGCCTGAAAGTCCCGGGCGAAAAGATCTCCGAACTCCATCCGGCGGACCTGGCCGAACTCATCAGCGACCTCAAGCGTATGCACGGCGACAACCTCCTGGCCGCGCTCGACGTCAAGACCCTGGCCGACACGCTCGAGGAGGTTGAGCCGGATTTCCAGGCCAGCCTGGTGGAGGACATGCCCGACGAAAGGGTGGCCGACGTCCTGGAGGAAATGGCCCCCGACGAGGCCGCCGATCTCTTGGCCGAGCTGCCCCAGGACCGCAGCCGGGACCTCTTGGACCTCATGCAGGAAGAGGAGGCCGAGGATGTGCGGCGGCTGCTGACCTACCCGGAGGAGTCCGCCGGCGGCATCATGACCACTGATTTCGTGGTCCTCCCCGAGGGGCTCACGGCCGGGGCGGCGATCGCACGCCTGCGCGAGACCGCTCGCGAGAACGAGACCCTCACCTATATTTATGTCGCCGACAGCCGCGATCATCTTGTGGGCGTTGTCTCGCTGCACGAATTGGTGCTGGCCGACCCGGCCACGCCCGTCGCCGAATTCATGCACCGGCGCGTGGTGAGCGTCGGGCTGCTCGATTCGCAGGAAGAGGTCGCCCAGGCCGTCTCCAAATACAACCTGGTGGCCATCCCGGTGGTCGATGGCGAGCAGCGCATTCAGGGCATCGTCACGGCCGACGACGCGCTCGACAAGGTCCTTCCCACGGCATGGAAGAAACGCCTGCCGCGCCTGTATCACTGATCCCCGGCCCCAGGGCAGCCCTCGATGAAAGTTTCACCGCGCGCTAGGTCCCTGCGCACCCGCCTGTTGCTGCTTCTGGCCGTGATCGGCCCGGGCATCATCACCGCCAACGTCGACAACGACGCCGGCGGAATCACCACCTACTCCGTGGCCGGAGCACACTACGGCTACAGCCTGTTGTGGATCCTGCCGCTGGTGGCCCTGGCCCTCATCCTGGTGCAGGAAATGAGCGCGCGGCTGGGGATTGTCACGGGCAAGGGCCTGGCCGACCTCATCCGCGAGTCGCTGGGGGTGCGCATCACGACCCTCGTGATCGGCATCGTGCTTGTGGCGAATCTCGCCAACACGGTGAGCGAGTTCGCCGGCGTTGCGGCCAGTATGGAGATCTTCGGCATCAGCAAGTATCTTTCCGTGCCGCTGGTCGCCGTCGGGGTGTGGCTGCTGGTGGTGATGGGCAACTACAAGGCCGTCGAGCGCGTGTTCCTGGTGGCCAGCGCCATCTACCTGGCCTACGTCGCCTCCGGGATTCTGGCCCGCCCGCCCTGGGCAGAAGTCGCCCAGGCTTTCGTGACACCCAGCTTTCACCTCGATGGCGGCTACATCACGATCTTCGTCACGATCATCGGCACGACCATCGCCCCATGGATGCAGTTCTACCAGCAGGCCTCGATCGTGGACAAAGGCCTCCAGCCCTCCGACTATGCCTACGAGCGGCTGGATGTCATCCTCGGCTCGCTGTTTGCGGTGTTCGTCGCCGCTTTCATCATCATCGCCTGCGCGGCGACGCTCTTCGCCCATGGCGTGCACATCGAGACCGCCAAGGATGCGGCCCTGGCCCTCGGGCCGCTGGCCGGCCGCTATGCCTCCACGCTCTTCGCCCTGGGGCTGCTCAACGCCTCGGTGTTCTCCGCCGCCATCCTGCCGCTCTCAACCGCCTACGTGGTGTGCGAAGCCTTCGGCTGGGAGAAAGGCGTGAGCCGCACCATGCGCCAGGCCCCGGTCTTCTTCGCGACCTACACCGCGCTGATCGTCCTGGGCGCGGGCATTATCCTCTTGCCGATCCGCTCCCTGGTCCAGGCCATGCTGGCCAGCCAGACACTCAACGGCGTGCTGCTGCCCGTCGTGCTCGTCGTGATGCTGCGCCTGATCAACGACCGGCGCGTGATGGGCAAGTTCGTCAACGGGCGGGTGGCGAACGGGCTGGCCTGGATCGTCGTCGTCCTGCTCATCGGCCTGACGATGCTCCTGGTGATCACCAGCCTCTTCCCCGGCGCGCTGGGCGGCGCGGGATGAGCAGGTGCCCACCTAAGCAATCACGGGCCGCGCACCCGCACGACGATCCGCCATGGCGAAAGCTGTGGTACCCTATGGGCACACTCGGGCCCACCGCAAGAAACCGGTGGGCAGAAGGAGGCGGGGTGGAGCGGCCGCTCAAGATCATCGTGGAAAAGCATTCCGACGGATATGTGGCCTATCCGCTGGGTCTCAAGGGAGTTGTCGTGGGGCAGGGTGACAGCTACGAACAGGTCCTGGCGGACGTGAAGTCGGCCATTCGCTTCCATATCGAGACGTTCGGCCGGGATGCGCTGAGCGGGGACGAAGAGGTCATCGAGGCCTTTGTGGCTGAGGCAGGAATTGGTTTGTGACACAAAGGTTTCCGGTTGATGCACCGATACGCGATGTCCTCCGGGCCCTGCAAGGGCTCGGTTTTGTCATTGCCCGGGAGGGCAATCACCTCTCGCTGGTGCGAGAGAATACTGACGGCTCGCGGACGAGGGAAAGTTCGACTACATCCTCATGTCGTCGCGGCTGTCGGACCGGGTGCTTCGGGGCGGGATCGAACGGCGCGGCGTGTGGGGCGGCGCGAACGGGACGCTGTTCCCACATCTCGAGACAATCCGCACCAAGCAGGATGCCGCCTCGGACCACGCAGCCTTGTGGGTCGACCTCGACATCTGAAGGCGGTCTTCCTCTCTGCGCGCAATACAAAGGGATCTTGTTGGCGCAGTGCTCCGCGTGGTGGTTCTGTGGAGGCCCATAGACTGCATTCGTGAGCAAGCATGTCTGTGGCGGAGAGTACCCGCCCATTGCCACCCGTGGCGGATTGACAATCGGTTGAGCGGCGATAGAATGCAGTAGTGAAGTCCGCCAC
>JAPLGX010000211.1 GCA_026389925.1 Chloroflexota bacterium | reverse complement strand
CGTTGTCGATGGCGATGGCCGCCTGCCCGGCCAGGGTCTCGAGGAATTCGAACCACTCGCTGTCGGGGACAAGCGGGGAGCGGTGCAGGATTTCGAGCACCCCCTTGACTTGGCCCTTCGCGATGAGCGGAACGCCGAAATAGGTGACGAACCCTTCCGCGATGAGCAGAGGCGCCCGCTGCATTTCACCCGCGGCCTCGTGCAGATTGGTGATGGTGACCCGCCGCCGTTCGAGCGCTGCGCGGCCGGCGTAACCGGCTCCCAGGCGCAGGCGCGTCCGCTGCAAGGCCGAGGATCGAAAGCCGCGCCCGGCTGCGAATTCAAGCGTTTGCGTATGCGGGTTGAGCAGCAGCACATCCGCGGCGTGGATGCCGAGTTGCGTGGTCACCTGGTCGAGCAGGACATTGAGCGTCACGCGCAGATCCAGGCTCGAGCTGATGGCGGCATCGATGCTGCGTGAGGCGGTCAGGCGCTGCAATCGCAGTTCGGTCTCGGCGAACAGCCGGGCGTTTTCGAGCGCCACGGCCGCCTGGTTGGCAAACAGCGTCAGCAGGAGCTCGTCTTGGGCGGAGAAGGCCTCCGGGTGGGTCGAAAGCACTCCCAGCACGCCGCGCAGGTGCCCCTCCCGTTCGATCGGCACCCACATCCCCGATTGCACCTCGCTGTCCACGACCTTCCACAACGGCATGCTGTGCACGTTCCCGAGGCGCAGCGGTTTCCGCTCGCTGGCCACCTTGGAGGCCACCTGTGCGGCATCGTCCAGCCTCACGCGCAGCGTGTTCCACTCGGCCAGGACGGCTGGGCTGAAGCCGATCGCGAGGTCTGGGCGCATCTCGTCGTTGGTCGGGTCGTAGGTGAAATACTCTGCCCGTTCGGCATGCAGCGAATGCATCGCCTTTTCGAAGAGGATTCGCAATAGGGCGCGCGGCTCGAGCACGCTGTTGAGCGCCAGCCCCGCGTCGTACAAGAGCTCCATCTGCTCCGCGCGCGTTCGCGTTTCGATGAGCAATCGGGCATTGCGCACGGCGCTGGCCGTGCGCGTGGCGAACAAGGTCAGCAGGCGCACGTCCTCTTCACTGAAGCGCACCGCGGTGCTGCCCATGTGCGCCACGCCCAGCACGCCGATCAACTCCCCGGCATCCACCATGGGAACTTGGACCATGGCACGGAGCCCTAACGAGAGCAGCGCGGGGAGCGCATCCGCGTCGCGGGTGTAGTTGTCGATGATCGCCGGCGTACGCTGCTCGGCCACGCGCCCGGCCGTGCCCTGGCCCAGCGGGATGCGTGCGGCCGGGCTCAAGTCTGCTCCGCGGCTCGTCGCCAGCGCCAGATCGTTGCGTGTCCGGTCGTAGAGGTAGACTGCACCGCAATCGGCGTGAAGCAGCGAGACGGCTCGCTCGGTGATCCTTCCAAGCAGCGTGTCCACGTCCTTGTCGGAGGCGAGGTCGCGCGAGGTCTCGTACAGCGCGGCGAACTCGTCGGCGCGCTGCGCGGTTTCCTCAAGCAGGCGCACCGTTTCGATCGCCGGAGCCAGCTGATTGGCCAACGTCTGCAGCAAGGCGACGTCGGCATGCGGATAGAAGTCGTCTGGGTCGCGCCGACCAAAGAGCCACACGCCGACCATCTTCTCGCCGGCGCGCAATACGACGACCAGGCGCACCCATTCGAACGGCGGGGGGAGATCGTCGCCGGGCGCGTGGTAGACGCCGCCCGCGGCCACGAGCGAGTCGATCGTCTCGCGTGAGATCTTGCCGCTGAGGCTTACCCCCAGGCTGCCGCGCACGCTGGCCGCTTTCTCTTCCACCGTGATAAGCGCCCACTGGCGAACAAGGAGGGCTGGCAGGACTTCGTCGCGCAGAAGAGCGAGCATCGAGCCGGGGTCGAGAGCATAAGGGATGCGGTCCGCAAAACGCCGCACGACATCCTCCGGCCGGTAACGGGTCCCGTAGGCGAGCCGGTCGGCGAGCCGACGGAACTCGGCGCGCATCGGAAGGGCGAGGAGAAAGAAGGCGATGGACAACACCGCGCTGAAGGTGACCGACTGGGGCGGCAGGCCGAGCAGCGTGCTGCCGATGGCGAACACCATAGTGAAACCGGTGACGTAGAGCAGCAGGAAGCTGTACTCGATCAGGATGCGGTTGGCGCGCACCTCCAGATTGCCGAGCTGCCGCTTGTAAATGGCATAGGCATAGAAGGTGGGCAGCAGCGGGATGGCGAACACGGCAATGTTGGGCCCGATGCTCTGGTAGGTCGAGGACCCGAGCAGGTTGGGGATGATGGCCACGACCAGGCCCGGCCCCATGCCGAGGATGATGCCCGTCAGCATCAGCGCCAAAGCCGGGCGGTCACCCGGCGGAGGGCGGCGGACGATGCGGTAGAAGAGAATGCCCAGGCTGCCGCCGACAGCGAGCACAAGCGCTAACCCGTAGGCCGAACCTGGCAGAAGCCGGAAGAACTCCAATGCGGCGAGCAGGGAGGCGAGCGCGTATATCGCAGGCAGCGCCCGTCGCAGCGCGAATCGGGTTGGAATCGGGCTGGGAACCATAAGGTGCAAGTGCAGATAGACCGGGACCATTATCCAGGATGCCGCGTGCAACACCTGTGATGCGCGAGCGACGGCCAGGTACGAGACAACCCCGGTGGTTGCCCAGATGGCAGTCACGTAGTTGAAAACGATCAACAACCGCCAGCGCTCGTCGTGTGGGCGCACTGAGAACAGCACCCCAGTCCCAACCAACCAGAAG
>JAPLGX010000008.1 GCA_026389925.1 Chloroflexota bacterium | reverse complement strand
GACAGGCACCTTCCTCGCGCGATCAAGGAATACATCGCATACTTCAACCGGGCACGGCCACACCAGGGGATTGGGCAGAGGATTCCAGGGGGGACCGTGCCCCAGCCAGCCTGGCCGAGGCGAGGAAGGTTCATCACGGTTCCCGTCCTCAACGGGTTGCACCACGACGACCGCCGTGCTGCGTGAGCCGGGAGTCCCCCGAACTACCTCGGACGGGGATTGCGGCGAGCGCAGCTGTTTCCCACCCCCGCAAGTGTGCGGCATGCTCCGAATTCGGGGTGCGCATTGCTCCGTTCTCACTGTGCGCCAGGGGCCGAATTATGCACCATGGGGCCGGTGACACTCGATATTTGTGTCGTCTAATCCGCGAAGCTCCTCTTGTCCCATTCCGTCTGACGATGTGGAGGATGCTGAAAGGCGGCGATTCTCTCACACAGGTAGTTGTTGAAGAACATCATCAGCAACTTGACCCGACGGTAGCATGTTCTCGCGCGACGACGGCATGTCCGTCGTGCTATACTAGAATCGTGAGCGCTTTATTTTCAGACACCCATCCTAAAATGGACTCCTTGCAGATCCAACTCCTGCGTGATGTGCCTGCCTGGCGCAAGCTTGAGATGCTGGCGCAACTAAACGCCACGGCGCGGCTGCTGGCGCTGAGCGGTTTGCGACTACGCCATCCTAGGGCATCCGAGGCACAACTGCGCCGACGACTGGCAGGCTTGCTTCTCGGGGAGGAAAAGGCAGGTAAAGTCTACGGGGAACTTGAGGATGCTTCCTGAACCGCTTGCTGCAACGGTCCAAGTCACCACTGTCTTGGAGGAATTGGGCATCCCTTACCTCGTCGCTGGTTCGCTGGCTTCCACCATCTACGGCATGGTGCGTACCACCCAGGACTCCGATCTGGTGGCGGAAATGCGTCCTGAACACGTCGAGTCGTTCGTCCATGCGCTGGAAGGCGAGTTCTATTTGGACGAAGATATGATTACAGATGCCGTTGCACAACATACAAGTTTCAACATTATCCACCGCGCAAGCGTGTTCAAGGTGGATGTTTTTGTTCCTCAAGTCGGCCCGTTCGTGAAGGAACAACTCTCCCGTGCTCGCAGGCAAATCCTTGCCACAGAGCCCCAGGCTGAGGCAATGGTTGCCACCGCCGAAGATACCTTGCTTGCCAAACTGGACTGGTATCGGATGGGCGGTGAGGTTTCAGAGCGACAATGGCGGGATGTTCTGGGGATCTTCCAGGTCCAGGCGGGCAGTCTCGATTTGGACTACCTGCGCAAATGGGCCAAGGAATTGGGGGTCAGCGATCTGCTCGAACGCGCTCTGACCCAATCAGCATCGTGACTGCGATCATCTATTACCTTATGAGGTTGGATTCCTACACAGGATCATGTAACCGACCCGAGAACCTTGGTCTGTAGCCTGGAATCCGGTCTTCGGTTCCAGTGGAGAAGCGACAATCGACGACCGCAGTGTCTTTCGAGCACAAGAATAGGTTTCTGATCCTCATTCAGAAAGCATCATGTGGATCAGTGATTTCACCGCCTGTGCATGCTGACAGGCTGGAATTTGGTGTCGACAGACGAACCGACGATCCACGAGCTCCTTTGAAGCGAAGACCGTGAGACTACATAGAATCGCGTCGCCTGGAAGTTGCAGGTGAGCGGTCTGAGATTGGCTCTCACAATCCGGAGGTCGCTGGTTCCCCGGCCTCCCGAAGGACATTGGGACGATGTCCGGCCTGCCCGCCCTCGGTGCGCGGGCCGAGGGGGCAGGCGAGTCCTGGCCCCCTACAAAATACACGAACCGAGGCCATTGTGAGCCTCGGTTCTTTGTTAATCCTCCTCAGCCCCGATCCTGCGGCTTCCGCCAAATCCGCCCGCGATCGTGACGTGTCGGTCCAGTTCACCTCGCATGGGCCTGTAACCTGCTGATCGCTGGTTCAACTCCGGGGGGTACTACCCCCAATCGCAGTCCTCCCGGTTCGTGCCCAGTCGCCAATGTCAGTTGTCCGCCCCCCGGCGGGAAGGGCCAACTGTCCCACTTGCGCACATCATCGAGCTCAAAGGGAAGCTGGAGGTTGACCACCAAGCCGAAAACTGCGAGCTGCAGGCAACCCTATTGTGGCGTTGATGGGCTGGTTGCGATCGCTGGTGAGCGCCCACCGCTCATGACCCCTCTCCCGATAGTCCTCGACGTCCTTGACGTGGACCATCGCGGGATCGCCTCGCTGTCAAAGCCGTCAGTGGCCGCTTGTCCTGGAAAGAACGGATGAGTATCTTTCCTGGCTTCCTAACGAAGTGATATACTCACTGAGTGAGTACTAAGGCATGAATGACAATCCACGTCGGGCGAGTGCGCTTGAACCAGAGTACGTCGTGCTGGGTCTGCTCAGCCAGCAGCCGTCCCACGGCTACGCGCTGCACCATCGGCTGCAGGCGGAGTTCCGCACCCTGTGGTCCATCCCCCAAAACCAGCTCTACAGCATCCTCAAGCGGCTGGAAGTCAAGGGCAACATCATCGCCGAGAAGGACAGATCCATCGTTGGTCCGCGGAGACGCCGCTACCGGGTCACGCGACGCGGCCGGGCCCGCCTACGCCGCTGGCTTGAGCGACCAAGCCCCATGAGTGTGCGCGCGCTACGGGTGGCCTTCCTAACACGACTGTTTCTTGCCCTGGCAGAAGACCAGGCCACAGCGGTGCGCATTCTGGAGGTCCAGCGGCAGGCTCTGCGGAACGGGTTGGCCCGTTTCAAGCAGGACGCTGCCGATTTCGCCGAAGCCAGCAGCCAGGAACGCCTGTCGCTAGATCTCCGCATACGCCAGTTGGAGACTGCGATGGCGTGGATGGAGAATGTGCAGAGTGAACTCGGGCTTTGACCCTCCCTCGTCTAAGGAGATGCGATCATGAATCGGATGGCTCTCTTGACCCCCCTGGTCTTGTTGGTCTTGGCGTCATGCGGGCCGGCGGAGACGCCCGGCGCCACCCCGAGTGCCGGTCCTCTGGCCCGGGTGGACTTGACCGACGGCCTGGGGCGAGAGCTTGTCTTTGATACGGCGCCCGCACGCGTTGTGATCGCCGGGCGGGCAGCGCAGCTCATCCTGCACTCGGCGTTTCTGTTCGAAGAGGCGGACACCCGCGTGGTCGCCATGGAGCAAAGGACGCAGCGCGGCGTCTCCATGTTGCCTCTTGTCGATTCGGAGTATGACGGCAAAATGCAACTGGAGCGGGATGCGGCTGCCGAAGCCATCGCGGCGGCCCACCCGGACGTTGTGCTTCTCAAGAGCTATCTGGCAAAAAGCTTGGGCGCGCCGTTGGAAGCTCTCGGCCTTGCCACGGTTTACCTTGACCTGGAAACGCCAGAACAGTTCTTTCGCGACATCCGAATCCTCGGGGCACTCTTCGGGAATCCGGGACGGGCGGAGGAAGTGCTTGCCTTCTATCAGGAGCGCCTCGACCGGGTGTCCGAGGTGTGCATGGGCATTCCGGCTGCGGAGCGGCCGCGCGTGCTTCTTTTGCAGTATACCGATCAAGGGGGCGAAGTTGCCTTGAATGCACCGCCAGCAGACTGGCTCCAGACGATCATGGTCGAACGAGCGTGCGGAGAACCGGTTTGGCTCGACGCATCCGGCGGCGGCTGGACCGTGGTCGACTTCGAGCAGATCGCTGCCTGGAATGCAGACAAGATCTTCGTAATCTACTACAGCGGCGACCCCGTGCCGGTCGTGGAATCGTTGCGAGCCGACCCCGGCTGGGCAGCCCTGAGGGCCGTACGGTCCGATGATCTGTATGCCTTCCCGGGTGACTACGTCAGCTGGGACCAGCCAGACCCGCGCTGGATCCTGGGCCTGGAGTGGTTAGCGAGCCGCCTGATGCCGGCGGGCCTTTTCGTCTTCCATGCCGAGACGGAAGTTCAGGCTTTCTACCAGGAACTCTACGGCCTAAACCAGGCAACCGTTGCCGCCGAAGTCCTGCCCCGGCTGAACGGGGACCTTGCGCCATGAACCTGCGCCGGTCGGAGTGGGTAGTGGGGCAGAGAGGTTGGGGCCGGATCGGCGCCCTTTTGGCGGCGATGCTCATCATCGCCGGGACATCGCTCTTCATCGGGCGATACCCCGCGCCCTACTGGACTTCTCCGGCGCTGCTGGGTCAGGATGAACTGGCTCGGCGTCTTGTGTTTTCCCTTCGCCTGCCTCGCATCTTGGCGGCCCTGATGGTGGGTTCGAGCCTGGCAGCCTCCGGCCTGGTCTTCCAGATGGTGTTCCGGAATCCTCTTGTCGAGCCGGGGTTGCTGGGCGTCTCTCAGGGTGCCGCCTTCGGCGCGGCGTTATCCATCCTGACGCTGCATAGCTCGCCACTACTCATCGAACTCTCGGCAGCCGTGTTCGCTATGGTGGGTCTGCTGCTTTCGTTCCTGCTGGCCCGCCGACTTCGTTATGGTGGCTGGGTTCTCAGGTTGATCCTGGCCGGGATTGCCATCTCGGCCCTTTTCGCTGCCGGCCTGGGGATTCTCAAGTACCTGGCCGATCCGCTCAGCGAGCTTCCCGAGATCACGTTCTGGCTGCTGGGAGGCCTGTGGGGCGTGACCTGGAGGGAGACGGTATTCGTGCTGCCTCCGGTCTTATTGGGACTGGTTCTGATCATGGCACTGCGCTGGCGGCTGAACCTGCTGACCTTGAGTGACGAGACCGCCATTTCGCTGGGCTCGCGCCCGGGGCGGGAACGCTCCCTGTTGCTCTTGGGTGCCGTGGCTGCCGTAGCGGCGGTGACAGCCGTGGGCGGCATCGTGGGGTGGGTGGGACTGATCATCCCCCACGTGGCGCGCCGACTCTTCGGTGCCGATGCCAAGCACGCCCTCCCGGCGGCCATCCTCATGGGAGGGATTTTCGTGCTCCTCTGCGACAACCTGGCGCGTTCTATGCTCGCTGGAGAGATACCCCTAGGAATTCTGACCTCGTTCTTCGGAGCACTGGGCTTCGCCCTGCTGATGATGCGCACAAGGGTACGGTTGAGGCCATGAGCGAGCAGGATCTGCTTCGCGTCGAGAACCTGCGTTTTTCCTATGATCGCGAGGGCAAGCGGGTCTTAGATGGCCTGAGCCTCCGCCTCGGCAGGGGTGAGGTCGCGGCCATCCTCGGCCCCAATGGGGCCGGGAAGACAACCCTGCTGCACGCGCTGCTCGGGATCTTGAAGCCGCAGTCGGGTCAGATCTGGTTGGCGGGGCGAGAACTGGAGAGCTACCGCCGACATGAGCTCAGCCGTCTTGTGGGCTTGGCGCCCCAAATCGAACATGTCCCCTTCGACTACAGCGTGGAGGAGTACGTTCTGATGGGCCGGGCCCCTCATCTGGGCATGCTTGAACTGCCCACTCAGGAGGACATGAGGCTCGCCCTGCAAGCACTCGATGAACTGGGCCTGCTGGGCTTGAGGGGGCGCTCGTTCCTCGAGCTCAGCGGAGGGGAGCGACAGATGGTGGTGCTGGCGCGAACGCTGACCCAGCAGGTACCGTTGCTGCTCATGGACGAGCCCCTGGCCCACCTGGATCTGAGCAACAAAGGGCGCATCTTGTCGGTGATACGTCGGCTGTCCGCAGCTGGGATCGCCGTCCTGTTCACCACTCACGAACCCGATATGGTTCACGGTGTGGCCCAGCGTGTGGTGCTCATGCGCCAGGGCCGGGTGATCGCTTCGGGCCCGACCGAGACCGTGATGACCTCCGAGGCGCTCAGTCAGACGTACGGAGTGACCATTCGCGTCCTCAAAGTCGAGGGGGTATCTCTTGAGCGCCTGGAGGCGTTGTTGTGACCTCGACCGGCCCCGTGCGCCTGATCGTGACAGGGGAGATCGGACGGGGCAAGACCCGGACCTGTGAGGCAGCCGCCGGGCGGCTGCGAGATCTCGGGTGGGATGTCGCCGGCCTGCTTTCCCCCGGAGTCTGGGTGGGGAACCAGAAGGTAGCCATCGACGCACGCGATCTGCGGTCGGGCGTCTCGAAGCGCTTGGCCGAGCGCGCCAAGGCAAGCCATGCTTCGACAGGCCCGGCGACGCGAGGCTGGCGCTTTGATGCGGAGACAATCGCGTGGTGCAACTCGCTGTTGGCAGGCGCTATCGACTGCGACCTGCTGGTTGTGGACGAACTCGGACCGTTGGAGTTCGAATGTGGGGAAGGCCTAACCGAGGGCATGCGGGCAGTGGATGGAGGCCGCTTCCGATTGGGGCTGCTCGTGGCGCGCCCCCGTCTTCTGCAGGCCGCGCGAAAGCGTTGGCCCGCGGCTACTCTGCTCTACGTGCATCGACCGACGGAAATGCCCGCGAGAGTCGAGCAAGTGCTCGGGTACGCCAGCCTATTGAAAGCCCCAGCCCACAGACATTTTCCGACCTAGGAGTGTGTCGGACATAAGGAAAAGGGCGAATGTGTCTCCCACCAAGACCGAGATTTGGGATTGGTGATGATGTGCGCTTCCCACTTCCTCACCGGAAGGGTGCGTTCTAAGGGAAGTCACCTTCTACGACCGATGACTCCGACACACTCCTGGGGCCACGGATGCGTTCCCAATTCGTGAGGTCTCTTACCTACGCGAAAATGTCGATCACGGCGCCTTGCCCAACCCTTGGACGGGCCAAGACGAAGTACTCGTGGCATGCCAGCTGTCCTGCTTCTTCTTCAGGGTTGCCCGGATAGGGAGGCTTCTGACTCGCACGGCATTGCATGGCGCGCAGTTTGGTCATCCGATAAGCCCCAACGTCGATGGCTGCCACAGGGCCACTGTCCGTGTGCTTCGAAGGCGGAATCCCGCATCCCTGTCGGGTGGCCTCGGAGGGCATCAGATAGAACAGGCGGGCAGGCAGGTGAGCGCGTTCGAAGGCCTGGGTCAGGAGCTGATGGACGGCGACATGATCCGGATGGCCCGAGATGCCATCTAGTCCGAAGGTGATCACCGCGTCGGGCCGTTCCTCCTCCGAAAGACCGGTTTGTATATCGACCACCTCCTGCGGGTCGGCCTGGGAGAGTTCGCCGTCAACGTAATCCAGGAACTCGACCCGCGGCGCGCAACTCCGCCTCGCGAATCCGCGCGGTTTCTGCAGGGGCCATGCCAGGCAGCCCCGCTTCTCCGCGTGTGGCCGACACGAGCACCACGCGCGCCCCTTCAGCGGCGTATTTTGCCAGCGTGCCGCCCATCGGGAAATTTTCATCGTCGGGGTGGGCTGTGACTACCAGTAAGCTGTGTTTCATTTGACTCGCCTGGATGAATCGTCCTGAACAGCCGAAAACCAACGCAGTAATGATGCCCCCGGCCAGCGCTCCGGCAATCAGTTGCGGGATGGTATGTTTGCGCCGATGCCAGCGCGCCCAGGCCACCAGTGGCAGGCTGAGAAAAGCGATCAGTGCAGGAGCGCCGAACACAAACACCAGAGCGGTCGAAAAGCCGCTGACCCCCACCATGTGCAGGCTGATTTTCCAGAAACTGGAAATCGTGAACATGGTCGCGCCCAGGCAGAGATACGTCAGCGCCATGACGCGCAGGAGCGGCGGCCCATGAAAGAAACACAGCACGGTCAGTGCCAGCAGGTCGCTGCTCAAGCTGATCAGGATAAAGCGGGGACGTTCGGAACGCTGAGTCATCTCAAGATCGCTGACCCAGCCAAGCCATTTGCCTAAAATCAGGTACGCCAGCGGGATGCCGGTTACGATGAGCAGGGCGAACCCCGCCCAGGCCAGTCCTGCCGTGCCCGCGGCCATCCAGCCAAAGGCGCAAAAGACTGGCAGGGAAAGGATCGAACTATCAAACAGGACGGAAGTCCAGCGCGCCAGACGATCGACCATCATGCTTCCTTTCAGGATTTCCGAAGCCTCTTACGGTTCAATCACCAGGTCGCCCTGAGGCGCCCGCCCGTTGATGACCGTGTTCGTGACCGTGCCCCATTTGACGCACAGGTCGTGCAGTTCCTCTAACTTCTCGCGTGGTTCAGGGCTGCCCAGCACCAGTCGGTAGCGGATTTCAGTCAGGACAGGTGGCTCGTCGCGCCTCACGGCGTCGAACTCGATGCGGGCCTCATCGATCTGCGCGCGCATCTTCTCACTGATGGCAGTGACGTTGGTCAGGATGCACGCGCCCAGAGAGGCCAGCAACGTCTCGGCGGCGTTGAATCCCCCCTCCCCAGCGCCCTTCTTGACGTTGAGCGTGAGACGGTGGCCGCGTGGTTCGGCCAGGGCGCGACTGAGGTGGACCCCTTTGTCAAGACAGAGATTCGGCCGGGTTTAAGATAGGGGCTTCTCCTTTCGGAAGTAGACCTGAGCAGGTGTCTGATAGTTCAACGCCTGATGCGGACGTTCATGGCAGTAGAACTCGAAGTAGCGGGTCAGCCCGAGGCGAGCCTCCCGGGGACTGGCATATTCGTGCAGGCACATCTCCTCGTATTTCACCGTGCGCCACCCTGGACTGGCCGCCAGGCAGACGTTCGGTGACGATGTTGTCCAGCGCCCGGTTCCTGCCATCCATGCCTCTCCGGTTTGACAACGCCGTGATCGAACGCTTCTTCGCGACTCTCAAGGCCGAATGCGCTAGGCACCGATTTGCCACCCGAGATCGAGCCAGACGACAGATCTTCGAGGTCATTGAGCTTGGGTACAACCGTCAACGTCTTCACTCCGGCCTGGGCTACCTCAGCCCAGCCGAGTTTGAGCACTGGCTCAGCTCGGACACGATTCGTGTCCAGCGAATCGGGGCAAGGTCAACCCTCTCCATGGGGCCGCTGTGATCAGGGCGGACACCGCCGAAGAATGATCTCATCGGCGGCCCCATGCCTGCAGTTTCGGTTGCCAGGCGCCCTTTGCGGTCCCCTGCAGCACAGGATCGAGCCAGGTTGCAGCGAGGCCATGCGCATCGGCTAGCACGGATGGGATGCCAATGGCCGCAGCTTCCTCGGCATATGCCCGGGCCCAGTCGTCCGGCGGGGCGGGGAGTTGATCCGGCGCGGGGTGCGTGCCGCGCCGAGCGAAGGTGCGTGTGATCTCGTCTCTCAGCCGGCGGGCGTCGACCGTTTCGAACAGGCGGATGATGACGAGGTCGACCAGATCCCTTACGCGGGTGCTCACACCGTTGTAGCGTCGGGTGTAGGCGTGGAGCTTCTCCGCCACCTGGCGCTCCAGGGGCACCAGCATCACTTCAATCGGTCCCAGCCCAACATCGGAAAGCAATCCGGGGCGCTGCGCGGCCTCGACCTCCCACACTTCGGGAGGCAGGGTCGTCACGTCCACCTGGAGAGGCTCGAACGCGACGCCGGCAACTGACGCCTCGAATCGGTAGCGGAGAGCGAGGCGTGTGCCGCCTTCCTGAACCTCCTCGGTTCCAAGGAGGGCGAAGGCGAAGAGATCGTCGAGATCTTCGGCCGCCGCGCGCAACAGGTCTTCGCGGGCAGCTGCAGCTCCCAGTCTATGGTCGATGTCCATGTCCATCCACGCACGGGCATGTTCGGGTAGCCTTGTGTCAAGCGCCAAGCCCCCCTTGAGCGCCCAGCGCTCGGGGGCGACGATGGCTAGGCGTGCCATCAATCGTTCCAGCGCCGCCTGCCGGCGCACCACCTGGACGGGTATTCCGACACTTCGGGCGTGGTTGCGAAGCCGAGTGTCGATGGCGGCGCGGAATGCTGCGGGGTTAGGATTCTGGCGCACGCTCTCCGTTTTCCTTGATGGCTCGCTCCACCAGTTCACGCACGCGTTTGGGCCGATCTTCGACGGCCTTGTGGAGTTCCTCGTCGGTGAGCAAACCCTGCCGCAGAGCGCTTCCGATCGCCTCATGGATGGAGCTCGGGTCCGTGCCCGCCTCTGCTGCATCCGCGATCGAGCGGGCCGGGGAAGTCAACTTAACTCCGAATCTCTGGACCACTTCGCCCGGATGGAACGGCCGCGTAATGGTGTGTACCTGAACACCGTGGAGTCGAGCTTGGCCCTTATAGGGCCGATGCTCGCGGTTCACGGTGATGTGGATGCTGCGCTGCCGAATCGGAGCCAGGTCGTAGAGAGCGAGCGCCGTCTCGTGGGACACCGTGGCTCGACCGGGGCCAGCCTTCACCCAGGCCGCGATCACATCCTCGTGTGGCGCTGCTGGGAACTCGGTGAGCCGGTAGAACCCTCGGCTCATGCGCTCTAACTGCCCGGTCTTGGCATGGTGCCAGAGGGTCCTTGAGTCGTATCCGATCTCGCGGGCCTGGGCGGCGGTGAAGTAGCCCCCCTGGGTTGCCGCCAGTCCAAATAGGCGCTGTCGTCTTTCCAGCTGGGTAGGCATGGCCAGCCCCCTCAAGGTTCTGTCGTGGGTTGTTCCTATTCTATCAGAATAACCCACGACACGGTGAAGGATGACAGGAATGCGTCTTTGTAGAAGATCCAGGAGATTCTGCAAAGACGCAAGCTCGCCGGATCTGGCCAGAGATGCTAGGTCGGATAATCCGAGAAGGCGCCCCGCCACTTGCGAAGCTTCGGCTTGGGGTGGCTTAGTTGTGTAAAGCCGAAGCCCGATTCGCTTTCCACAAACCAAGTTGGGGTTCAGCCTGCTTTCCGCACGCTCTCGGCCCCGAACTGCCAGGGGTCCCAGAGCGGCGCCAAGCCATTGAGGTGGCGCCTGAGGCCCAGCGCGCCTCACCGGCGGCGAGCCGTCGCCTCGCTCTGCCTCGCCTGGCCTGTAGTCCACGCGCACCTCAAGCTCCCCCTGGTCCTCTTCGCCGTGTAGCGGGAAGGGTCTGCAATCCAGCTCCTGGCCTCCGTAATCGAGGGGGATGTTCACCTGGCGACGCAAACCTATCATCCGGTCAAAGGGCACAAGGGGTAGTGGACGAAATGACTGCTGTGTCGGTGCATGTCCCAGTACGAAGGCCTATGAAGATAAGGCGCCCACGAGGACTCCCGCACCTTCGTCGCATCTGACGACTCAAGAAACGCTCGCCTGGATCCCCGCTTACCCGGAGACGATCAACAATATATCTAGATTGAGTAGGGAGAGCGGGTCGCCCGCTCCCCCTCTCACACCACCGGACATGCGGGTCCGCATCCGGCGGTTCGGTGAACGTCAGAGCACCAAACGAACCTTGGCCCTCGAGCCCTTGTTGGTGGTCCGTGCCGGGAACGA